>NZ_JAXDEO010000169.1:0-484 GCF_035064975.1 Pseudomonas sp. YuFO20 | reverse complement strand
CCTGCTCGGATGAGAAATCCAGCTCAAACAGGACAGTAACGCTCTGCGTCCCGCTGTCGACACCTGCGCAATGGTGACGCGGAGCCTCACGGGATGCATGCCCACGCTGAGCGTGGGAACAATCAGTAAAAGAAGGATGCGCCCTGTGCTTCACTCGTCGATTTTTATTACGACAAAGCCACCCGAAGGATCTCGACTGATGCGTCTCGCGCTCTTGCTGTTGTGCCTGCTGTTGGCTGCTTGTGATAGCCGCAGCGCCTTTACCTATATGAAGAAGGATCCTCATGTGAATCCACTCACCGACATTAAGGCCAATTTCGCCTTTACCTGCGCCCACGAAAAAATACCTCCCCCCTCAGCCGAAACAGATGTGCTGTTCCAGTACGCCCGCTGGTTGCAGAAGAACAATCAGCTAAAGCAAGACAAGAGCGTCGACGTCGAGATCGAACGGCTGTACCGCATCGCCGCCGAAAACGACCACTAC
>NZ_JAXDEO010000168.1:0-497 GCF_035064975.1 Pseudomonas sp. YuFO20 | reverse complement strand
CGGCCGGGCGTGAACGTCGAGTAACCCAGTTTCCCCGGGCGACACCAGCGATCAGGACTTCAGGCTTTCCTCCCTGGCCAACACGAATTCACCAGATCGCCACCGCGAGGCGCGCCCGGCTTCTCTTTCCCTCCATCAAGGAACCAGACCATGACGAAGAAGGACAAAGACACCATCCAAATGACCGCATCGACGATCGGCGTCGACCTGCTTCAGGCGCTGGTGCTGGAGGTCAAGCTGCTGCCCGACGTGTGGCCCAAGCTGTCCAAGGCCAAGCAAGACGACGTCATCGAGCGGCTGCGCAAGCGCGTCGTCACCTGCGTTCAGAGCGCGGTGCACCTGATCGCCAGCGACGGCCGCACGACCATCGTGGCTGAGCTTGAGCAGGTCACCGTGAAGGACGGCATCAAGGCCGTGCTCACCATGAGCAAGAGCGACCCAAACCGGCACGGCCTGATCGACGCCCAGGGCAAGACGGTGCTGGTGGCGATCGCTGA
>NZ_JAXDEO010000167.1:0-503 GCF_035064975.1 Pseudomonas sp. YuFO20 | reverse complement strand
ACCACAAATCCCTGTAGGAGCTGGCTTGCCAGCGAAGGCGTCCTTCCCGTCAACAACGATGCTGGCTGATCCACCGCTTTCGCTGGCAAGCCAGCTCCTACAGGGGTTGCGTGGCGGTTCAGAAATCCCGTTTGTAGAAGATGTCCCGCGAGCCACCGGCGGCTTCCAGGTAAACATGCGATGGTCAGCCCGGTGGATACGCCGGCGGCGCAGATGCTCAGGCAGACCGAGTTCTGACCACACCACAAATCCCTGTAGGAGCTGGCTTGCCAGCGAAGGCGTCCTTCCCGTCAACAACGATGCTGCCTGATCCACCGCTTTCGCTGGCAAGCCAGCTCCTACAAGGGTTGCGTGGCGGTTTAGAAATCGCGTTTGTAGAAGATGTCCAGCGAACTGGCGGCTTCCAGGTAAACATGCGATGGTCAGCCCGGCGGATACGCCGGCGGCGCAGATGCTCAGGCAGACCGAGTTCTGACCACACCACAAATCCCTGTAGGAGCTGG
>NZ_JAXDEO010000166.1:0-511 GCF_035064975.1 Pseudomonas sp. YuFO20 | reverse complement strand
CAGACAGCAAGCGGAAATGTCATAGCGGTCGAAACATCTATTTATCCAGTTAAACAAATCATTCTACCTAAGTCTAGCAGCGGGTTTTACTACATCACCTCGCTGTTCATCAGCGCGCCGCTTATTCAATCGCAATATTCTACGGCTAACGGTGGCACTCAATTTACCGCTGAATTTGACGACTTGACCAATGGAAATCCTATCGCCAAATTTAGTCTTTTTTCTTATCTCGTCCCCAATACGAGCAATTTCGATACGAGAAATCCAACACTCATCAACGCGCAGAACATGAATTTGCGGCTTGACGCTACCCACGATTACGGGTTTTCGGTAACGTCGGTTGTAAATTTTTCCGGCACTCTGACAACGTGGGAATTATTTTTGAGTGCTTTTCTTTCCTACACGCTTAACCCTAACTGAGGAGCTAAACTTATGTCTCTCCCTCTCGGCGTCGAAATGCTCATGAAACAAGTGATCAAGATGTTGGGTCTCGACCCTTCCTTGATGATGA
>NZ_JAXDEO010000165.1:0-520 GCF_035064975.1 Pseudomonas sp. YuFO20 | reverse complement strand
CCTGTAGGAGCGGCTTGTCGGGTCGCCGCATCGCAGCGATGGCGGCATAACGGCCACCACCGCATCGCCAGCAAGCCGGCTCCTACAGATCTGTGTCACGCCACAAACCCAACATACCCCACAAATCCTGTAGGAGCTGGCTTGCCAGCGAAGACGGCCTCAAGGTCGACCAATCTCTCACGGCTGTATTCGATCCCCTGTAGGAGCGGGCTTGTCGGGTCGCGGCATCGCAGCGAAGACGGCATAACGGCCACCACCGCATCGCCAGCAAGCCGGCTCCTACAGATCTGTGTCAAGCCACAAACCCAACATACCCCACAAATCCTGTAGGAGCTGGCTTGCCAGCGAAGACGGCCTCAAGGTCGACCAATCTCTCACGGCTGTATTCGATCCCCTGTAGGAGCGGCTTGTCGGGTCGCCGCATCGCAGCGATGGCGGCATAACGGCCACCACCGCATCGCCAGCAAGCCGGCTCCTACAGATCTGTGTCACGCCACAAACCCAACATACCCCACAAATC
>NZ_JAXDEO010000164.1:0-533 GCF_035064975.1 Pseudomonas sp. YuFO20 | reverse complement strand
CAAGCCGGCTCCTACAAAGAATCGAGATCACCGCCAAACCTGTAGGAGCTGGCTTGCCAGCGATCGGCCCTAAAGCCCTGCACCGACCTCACCGACGCCATCGCCAGCAAGCCGGCCCCTACAAAGAATCGAGATCACCGCCAAACCTGTAGGAGCTGGCTTGCCAGCGATTGGCCCTAAAGCCCTGCGCCGACCTCACCGACGCCATCGCCAGCAAGCCGGCCCCTACAAAGAATCGAGTTCACCGCCAAACCTGTAGGAGCTGGCTTGCCAGCGATCGGCCCTAAAGCCCTGCACCGACCTCACCGACGCCATCGCCAGCAAGCCGGCTCCTACAAAAAATCGAGATCACCGCCAAACCTGTAGGAGCTGGCTTGCCAGCGATTGGCCCTCAAGCCGAGCGCCAAACTCACCGACGCCATCGCCAGCAAGCCGGCTCCTACAAATAATCGAGATCACCGCCAAACCTGTAGGAGCTGGCTTGCCAGCGATCGGCCCTAAAGCCCTGCACCGACCTCACCGACGCCATCGCC
>NZ_JAXDEO010000163.1:0-539 GCF_035064975.1 Pseudomonas sp. YuFO20 | reverse complement strand
TCACGCTCGACTACGTGGCCTTCGGCACCGAGCCACTGTTGAGCAGTATTCGCAATGCCGATGGCACGCAGTTGCTCAGCCTGGTGCGCACCACCAACCTGCTCAAGCTCACGCTGCATCCGGGCAGTGCCTTCGAGGCCGAGTTCCAGGTGAACATTGTCGGTGGCTTGAGCAAAAGCCTTATCCTGCCAACCGTCGACAAAGCCTCCTGGCGCTTCGAGTATGTCACCCGGGACGGCTTCACCTGCCTTGAGCACGTCTACACCCCCACCGGTGGCCATGAGACCGTCACCTATTCGGGGCGCCCGCACTATTTTCCAGGCCAGCCCGGGCGTACCCTGCCGCGGGTGGAAAAGCACGTGCGCGACCCCGGTTTCGGCCAGCCCGCCGTCGAAACCCGCTATGCATACGACGCCAAGGACCACAACTTTCTCGGCTTTGGCAGCGGTCTGTCCTGGAGCGATGATGGCCTGGACAACCTCTATAAAGTGCGCTCCCCGTTCGACTACGAAACCACCGAAATTCTCTGGGACGCATCG
>NZ_JAXDEO010000162.1:0-544 GCF_035064975.1 Pseudomonas sp. YuFO20 | reverse complement strand
AGTTTTTCCTCTTCGTCGCGCTCTCGTTGCTCGTGCTCGTCATGGTTACCGACCGGCGCCGGCCGCTCGCGCGGGCGCCTCTGGACGCCGACGACGCGGTGCTGCAGTCACAGACCGCCGATGATGCGAGCCTCATCACGCGCGGTCCTGGCTTCGCCAACGTGCCTTCCAATGGCACCGTACCACCGCTGTCGCTCATGATGCCGCAGACCGGAATTCAACCCTATGACGGGAGCGTGGGCGATGCGGGATGAAATCGATCTCAATGACCGGCGCACGCTGCGCGATCTATTCCAGCGGCCTGATCCGCCGATCAGGTTCAATTACCTTGATCCGCAGGTATCGCCTGACATCATGGGGTTGAGGCAACCGGAGCCAATCCCGCCGCCGCAGGCCCTCTATCATCTCGGCGCCTACTTCACACCGTTCCGTGCGCTGTTTCGCCGGCCGCGCAACACGATCAGCGGGTAAGGGATGGCGTTCGATCTCCAAGGGGAATTCGGCGTGGTGTCCGATGCAATCGCATCGGGCACCTTTGACCCTG
>NZ_JAXDEO010000161.1:0-569 GCF_035064975.1 Pseudomonas sp. YuFO20 | reverse complement strand
GGGTACGACAAAAATCCGTAGGAGCCGGCTTGCTGGCGATTCGGTGGTGGCCGTTATGCCGCCATCGCTGGCAAGCCAGCTCCTACAGGTCTTGGGCTGCATGCGGATAGTTGGGTACGACACAAATCCGTAGGAGCCGGCTTGCTGGCGATTCGGTGGTGGCCGTTATGCCGCCATCGCTGGCAAGCCAGCTCCTACAGGTTTTGGGCTGCATGCGGATTGTTGGGTACGACAAAAATCCGTAGGAGCCGGCTTGCTGGCGATTCGGTGGTGGCCGTTATGCCGCCATCGCTGGCAAGCCAGCTCCTACAGGTTTTGGGCTGCATGCGGATTCTTGGGTACGACACAAATCTATAGGAGCCGGCTTGCTGGCGATTCGATGGTGGCCGTTATGCCGCCATCGCTGGCAAGCCAGCTCCTACAGGTTTTGGGCTGTATGCGGATTGTTGATACGACACAAATCCGTAGGAGCCGGCTTGCTGGCGATTCGATGGTGGCCGTTATACCGCCATCGCTGGCAAGCCAGCTCCTACAGGTTTTGGGCTGCACGCGGATAGTTGGGTACGACA
>NZ_JAXDEO010000160.1:0-575 GCF_035064975.1 Pseudomonas sp. YuFO20 | reverse complement strand
TGGCTTGCCAGCGATGGCGGCGTCACGGCCACCATCGCATCGCCAGCAAGCCGGCTCCTACAGATGCGCGTAATGCCCCAGATCCAACAGCATCCACAAATCCTGTAGAAGCTGGCTTGCCAGCGATGACGGCATCACGGCCACCATCGCATCGCCAGCAAGCCGGCTCCTACAGATGTGCGTAATGCCCCAAATCCAACAGCATTCACAAATCCTGTAGGAGCTGGCTTGCCAGCGATGGCGGCGTAACGGCCACCATCGCATCGCCAGCAAGCCGGCTCCCACAGATGCGCGTAATGCCCCAGATCCAACAGCATCCACAAATCCTGTAGAAGCTGGCTTGCCAGCGATGGCGGCATCACGGCCACCATCGCATCGCCAGCAAGCCGGCTCCTACAGATGCGCGTAATGCCCCAAATCCAACAGCATTCACAAATCCTGTAGGAGCTGGCTTGCCAGCGATGGCGGCGTCACGGCCACCATCGCATCGCCAGCAAGCCGGCTCCTACAGATGCGCGTAATGCCCCAGATCCAACAGCATCCACAAATCCTGTAGAAGCTGGCTTGCCAGCGAT
>NZ_JAXDEO010000015.1:0-116897 GCF_035064975.1 Pseudomonas sp. YuFO20 | reverse complement strand
CGAGAGGAGCGTATTTATCCCCGAGCCATCCGGCTCAAATCGCCGAAGTATCCGATCAGAAATAAAAATGCCAGTCAGCTTAACTGACTGGCATTAGCCCTTCAAGGGCCTCTTTTTTTATCGGTCAAAACTTCATATCTTGCCGAGCAACACCAGGATCAGTATCACCACCAACACCACGCCGATGATACCGGACGGGCCATAACCCCAACTTCTGGAGTGCGGGAAGACCGGTAGACCACCGATCAGTAACAGGATCAGAATGATCAGAAGAATTGTGCCCATGTCTGTTTCCTTGCTGTAAGTGTTCAGGAATGACTTAGCCGTTATCAGTCAGCGGGAATGTCATTAATTCGAGCTGCTTAAAAAATCCGACCGCGACGCAAGGCAGAAAATTCCAAGTTTTTTTGCGGTTTTTAGAACTATTGCCTATTCCGTCTGCTGTTAAGTTAGTTGGTGCGCCGCGTTCGCGGTTTGCTTGGGGCATTCAGCAATCTGATAGAGCGTGGGTCGGCCTATAGCCTTCGCTACACTCGACGCATCTTCCCCGGAACAACAAGGCTGTTTGCTATGCAAAATCGCATGATGATCACTGGCGCAGGCTCCGGCCTGGGTCGCGAAATCGCGCTGCGCTGGGCGCGCGAAGGCTGGCAGCTGGCCTTGTCGGATGTCAGCGAAGCGGGTTTGCAGGAAACCCTGAAGCAGGTGCGCGATGCCGGTGGCGATGGCTTCATCCAGCGCTGTGATGTGCGTGACTACAGTCAACTGACCGCCTTCGCCCAGGCATGCGAAGTCAAGCTTGGGGGCATCGACGTCATCGTCAACAACGCGGGCGTGGCCTCGGGCGGGTTCTTCAGCGAGCTGTCCCTGGAGGACTGGGACTGGCAGATCGCAATCAACCTCATGGGCGTGGTCAAGGGTTGCAAGGCCTTCCTGCCGTTGCTGGAGAAGAGCAAGGGCAAGATCATCAACATCGCGTCGATGGCGGCGTTGATGCAAGGCCCGGCCATGAGCAACTACAACGTGGCCAAGGCCGGCGTGGTGGCGTTGTCCGAAAGCCTGCTGATCGAACTCGCGCATCAGGAAGTCGGCGTGCATGTGGTGTGCCCATCGTTCTTCCAGACCAATCTGCTGGACTCCTTCCGCGGCCCGACCCCGGCCATGAAAGCCCAGGTCGGCAAGTTGCTGGAAAGCTCGCCCATCAGTGCCGCCGATATCGCCGACTATATCTACCAGCAAGTCGCCGCTGGCGAATTCATGATCCTGCCCCACGAACAGGGCCGCCAGGCCTGGGCGCTGAAGCAGAAGAACCCGCAACTGCTGTACAACGAAATGACCCTGATGGCCGACAAGATGCGCGCCAAGGCCAAACAATCCGCAAGCTGAACTTGCCCGCCTGCAACAGCCTCGTTAGGGTGGCCGCCATCGGCCATCCTCGCGAGACCTTCCCATGCTCAATTACCTGTGGTTTTTCCTCGCGGCGCTGTTCGAAATCGCCGGTTGCTTTGCCTTCTGGATGTGGTTGCGCCAGGGTAAAAGCGTCTGGTGGGTGCTGCCGGCGCTGCTCAGCCTGACGTTGTTCGCGCTATTGCTGACGCGAATAGAAGCGACTTATGCAGGCCGCGCCTATGCCGCCTACGGCGGTATCTACATCATTGCTTCGATTGGCTGGCTGGCGGTGGTCGAGCGGATTCGTCCGCTGGGCTCCGACTGGCTCGGCGTGGCGCTGTGCGTGATCGGCGCAAGCATCATCCTGTTCGGCCCGCGCTTCTCGGCCTCCTGACGAATCGGCCTTGCTTGATAGAAGTGGTGTGTCAGACATTTCCTTCAGCAAGGTAGGCCTGTGCTTGTAGGTTTGGTCTGGATTACCGCGGCTGCCTTGTAGGCCCGCGGTGCGCCGGGCATCTTCAAGGTCCGATAACTCTGAAGGACCACAGCCATGCTTGTACTGAGTCGCGTAGTCGGCGAATTGATTTCCATCGGCGACACCATTTCGGTGCGCATCATCGCCGTCAATGGCGGCAATGTGCGCTTCGGCATCGAAGCCCCGCACGACGTCAGCGTGCACCGTACCGAGATCTACGAGCGAATCCAGCGCAAGCTGGCGCGGAACAGGAAATCAGTCGAATAGGTGCTTGGGCACGTCATGCTTGAGCATCAGCTGGCATTGCTCGCTTTCCGGATCGAAGACAATCAGGGCCTGGCCCTTGATCAAGGCCTGGCGAACCCGCAAGACACGGGTTTCCAGCGGCGTGTCATCGCCATTGTCGGTGCCGTCGCGGGTCACGAAGTCTTCGATCAGGCGGGTCAGGGTGTCGACTTCAAGTTGGTCGTGGGGAATAAGCATGGGCACCTCGGTCAAATCAATGGCGCGATGCTACGGTGGTTATGAACGCATCACCAGTAGGAGCTGCCGCAGGCTGCGATCTTTTGACTTTGATTTTTAAAAACAAGATCAAGAGATCGCAGCCTGCGGCGGCTCCTACAGGATTGTGTTTCCTTAGCTGTTGTTGCGTTGGCCTACGAGGCTATCCACCGATGGCACCCGCGTATCGCTTTCCATCTGCGTCTCGTGTTCGATCTGGTGACTGAACCGGTCCAGCGAACCCTGGGCCGGCTGTGCGTCGCTGGCGAACACCGGCGGGCTGAGGATGTAGGCACCGAGCAGGCGACTGAGGGCGGCGAGACTGTCGATGTGGGTGCGTTCGTAGCCGTGGGTGGCATCGCAGCCGAAGGCGAGCAGGGCGGTGCGGATGTCATGGCCGGCAGTGACCGCCGAGTGAGCGTCGCTGAAGTAGTAGCGGAACAGGTCGCGGCGTACCGGCAGCTCGTTGTCACTGGCCAGGCGCAGCAGGTGCCGCGACAGGTGATAGTCGTACGGCCCGCCGGAATCCTGCATCGCGATGCTCACCGCGTGTTCGCTGGAGTGCTGGCCGGGCGCGACGGGCGCGATGTCGATGCCGACGAATTCACTGACGTCCCAGGGCAATGCCGCCGCTGCGCCACTGCCGGTTTCCTCGGTGATGGTGAACAGCGGATGACAATCGATCGCCAGCTCTTCGCCACTGTCGACGATGGCTTTCAAGGCTGCCAGCAATGCCGCGACACCGGCCTTGTCGTCCAGGTGACGGGCGCTGATGTGGCCGCTTTCGGTGAACTCCGGCAACGGGTCGAAGGCGACGAAATCGCCGACGCTGATGCCCAGGGAATCGCAATCGGCGCGGGTCGCGCAATAGGCATCCAGGCGCAACTCGATGTGATCCCAGCTGATCGGCATTTCATCCACGGCGGTGTTGAACGCGTGCCCGGAGGCCATCAGCGGCAATACGCTGCCACGGATCACGCCATTGTCGGTAAACAGGCTCACGCGGCTGCCTTCGGCAAAGCGACTGGACCAGCAGCCCACGGGGGCCAGCGTCAGGCGGCCGTTGTCCTTGATGGCGCGCACGGCGGCGCCAATGGTGTCCAGGTGGGCGGAAACGGCGCGGTCCGGGCTGTTTTTCTTGCCCTTGAGGGTGGCGCGGATGGTGCCGCGGCGGGTCATCTCGAAGGGGATGCCCAGTTCTTCAAGCCGCTCGGCGACATAGCGCACGATGGTGTCGGTGAAGCCGGTGGGGCTGGGAATGGCGAGCATTTCCAGCAGGACTTTTTGCAAATAGGTCAGGTCTGGTTCCGGGTATTGGCGGGTCATGGAAACTCCTGATGAGTTGAGGCCATCGATGGTTTCGATGAAGGTTTTTTGTGGCCTGTCAGGCCGTCTTCCCTGGCAAGCCAGCTCCTACAGGTCAAACACAAAACCTTGTAGGAGCTGGCTTGCCAGCGAAGGCGGCCTCCAGTCACCACAATTAAGAAACAGCCGGCTGACTGTGCGGAAACAACAGATCGACAAACCGCTCGGCCGTCGGCTGCGGTTCATGATTGGCCAGCCCGGCGCGCTCGTTGGCTTCGATGAACACGTACTGCGGTTGATCGGCGGCAGACACCATCAGGTCGAGGCCGACCATGGGAATATCCAGTGCCCGCGCCGCGCGCACCGCGGCGTCCACCAGCGTGGGATGCAGGATCGCGGTGACGTCTTCGAGAATCCCGCCTGTGTGAAGATTCGCTGTACGACGTACGAACAGATGCTCGCCCGCGGGCAGAATGCTGCCGAAGTCATAGCCCGCGGCGTGAACGGTGCGTTCGGTCTCATGATCCAGCGGGATCTTGCTTTCGCCGCTCGTGGCTGCCTGCCGCCGCCGACTCTGGGCTTCGATCAGCGCGCCGATGGAGTGCTGGCCATCGCCCACCACCTCAGCCGGCCGACGAATAGCCGCGGCCACCACTTCAAAGCCGATCACCAGGATCCGCAGGTCGAGGCCTTCGTGAAAGCTTTCCAGCAGCACTCGAGTGTCGAATTGGCGGGCCGCTTCGATGGCTTGCTGGACCTCTTCGATGGCCTGTAGATCTACCGCCACCCCTTGTCCCTGTTCACCGTCCAGCGGTTTGACCACCACCCGATGGTGTTCGTCGAGAAACGCCAGGTTGTCATCGGCGTTACCTGCCAGTTGCTGCGCCGGCAGGTTCAGGCCGGCGGCCGTGAGCACTTTATGGGTCAGGCTCTTGTCCTGGCACAGGCTCATGCTGATGGCGCTGGTCAGGTCGCTGAGGGACTCGCGACAGCGTACCCGGCGGCCACCATGGCTGAGGGTGAACAGGCCGGCTTCGGCATCGTCGACCTGGACATCAATGCCGCGCCGGTGTGCTTCTTCGACGATGATCCGCGCATACGGATTGAAATTCGCTTCAGGACCCGGGCCGAGAAACAGCGACTGGTTGATGCCGTTCTTGCGCTTGATGGCGAACGTCGAGAGGTTGCGAAAGCCGAGCTTGGCGTACAGGTTTTTCGCCTGGCGATTGTCGTGCAGCACGGACAGGTCAAGGTAACTCAGCCCGCGACTCATGAAATGTTCAATCAGATGCCGCACCAGCACCTCGCCGACGCCGGGCCGTGAACAGCACGGATCGACCGCCAGGCACCACAGGCTGCTACCGTTTTCCGGATCGTTGAAGGCCTTGTGATGATTGAGGCCCATGACGCTGCCGATGACCGCGCCGCTGTCCTCGTCTTCCGCCAGCCAGTACACCGGCCCCCCCAGGTGCCTGGGGGTCAGCAGGCTGGCATCGATCGGCAGCATGCCCCGTGCGTGGTAAAGCTGATTGATCGCATTCCAGTCGGCGTCGCTCTGGGCGCGGCGGATGCGAAAACCGCGAAACACCCGGGTGGCCTGACGGTAATCGCTGAACCACAGGCGCAAGGTGTCGGACGGATCGAGGAACAGCTGGGTCGGCTCGAGTCCCAATACTTGCTGGGGCGCGGCGACGTAGAGGGCGATATCCCGTTCGCCCGGCTGCTCGTTGAGCAACTCCCGGGCGAGGCTGGCGGCATCGGCGAAGGTATGGCCGATCAGCAAGCGGCCCCAGCCGCAATGCACGGCAATCGGCTCGGCTCCCAGTGCGCTGCCGTCTTCGGCCAGGCGCGCCTGCAAGCGTTCGTAGGAGGGCGCCTGACCGCGCAACAAGCGCTGACTGAAAGCCGTGGCGTGAGGTTTCATCGGTCAGATTCCTTGTTCGCTGAGCCACAGGTTCAGGGCCGCCAGTTGCCACAGCTTGGAGCCGCGCAACGGCGTCAGTTGACCTTGTGGGTCCGTCAGCAGGCGGTCGAGCATCGCGGGTTTGAACAGGCCGCGATCCTGGCTTGGATCGAGCAGCAGTTCGCGCACCCAGTTCAGCGTGTCGCCCTGCAAGTGCTTGAGGCCGGGTACCGGAAAGTAACCCTTCTTGCGGTCGATCACTTCACTGGGGATCACCAGGCGCGCCGCTTCCTTCAGGACTTGCTTGCCACCGTCGGGCAGTTTGAATTTGCCGGGCACCCGGGCCGACAATTCCACCAGGCGATAGTCGAGAAACGGCGTGCGCGCTTCCAGGCCCCAGGCCATGGTCATGTTGTCGACGCGCTTGACCGGGTCGTCCACCAGCATCACCGTGCTGTCCAGGCGCAAGGCCTTGTCCACCGCGGCATCGGCACCCGGCTGTGCGAAATGTTCCTTCACGAAGTCGCCGGCAGCGTCATTGGCCGTCAGCCATTTCGGTTGCACGGTGGCGGCGTAGTCGTCGTAGCTGCGGTCGAAAAACGCTTCGCGATAGGCCGCGTACGGATCGCTGGCACCGTCGACCTGGGGATACCAGTGATAACCGGCAAACAGTTCGTCGGCACCCTGGCCGCTTTGCACCACTTTGCAATGCTTGGCCACTTCCCTGGACAGCAGGTAAAAGGCGATGCAGTCGTGGCTGACCATCGGCTCGCTCATGGCACGGAACGCGGCGGGCAGTTGTTCGATGATCTCGCTTTCGTCGATGCGCAGCTGGTGGTGCTGGGTGCCGTAGTGCTTGGCGATCAGGTCCGAGTACTGGAACTCGTCGCCGCGCTCGCCACCGGCATCCTGGAAACCGATGGAGAAGGTCGACAGGTTTTCCACGCCGACCTCCCGCAACAGCCCGACCAGCAGGCTCGAATCGACTCCGCCGGACAGCAACACGCCGACATCGACTGCGGCACGTTGGCGGATGGCTACCGCCTCGCGCGTACTGTCGAGTACGCGGTCACGCCAGTCCTCAAGTGTCAGATTTTTCTCATCGTCGTGTGGGCCATAGGGCAGGGTCCACCAGGTTTTCTGCTCGGTACGGCCATCCGCTTCAATGCGCATCCAGGTCGCCGGCGGCAGTTTTTCGATGCCGGCCAGCAAGGTGCGCGGCGCCGGGACCACGGCATGGAAATTCAGGTAATGATTGAGCGCCACCGGATCGAGGATCGGGTTGATGTCGCCGCCCTTGAGCAACGCCGGCAACGCCGAGGCAAAACGCAGGCGCTGGCCGGTGCGCGACAGGTACAGCGGCTTGACGCCGAGGCGGTCGCGGGCGATGAACAGGCGTTGGCTGTCGCGCTCCCAGATGGCGAAGGCAAACATGCCGTTGAGTTTCGGCAGCAGTGCTTCGCCCCAGGCATGGAAACCCTTGAGCAGCACTTCGGTGTCACCGCCGGAATAGAAGGCATAACCCAGGCTTTCAAGTTCGCTGCGCAGTTCCGGGAAGTTGTAGATCGCGCCGTTGAAGGCCAGGGACAGTCCCAGTTGATTGTCGATCATCGGCTGCGCCGAACCGTCCGACAGGTCCATGATTTTCAGGCGGCGATGGCCCAGGGCAATCGGCCCCTGGCTGTGAAAACCCCAGGCGTCGGGGCCTCGAGGTGCCAGGTGATGGGTGATTCGCTCAATGGCTGCAAGGTCTGCAGGTTGATTGTCAAAACGTAACTCGCCAGCTAATCCGCACATAAATTCCTTACCGGTTTTTCCGTTGGGGAGGGGCAATCGATACCGCGCCAAAACGACGGGTACTCAGAAACTGACCCGTCTCGGTAGTTGGAGTTTTAGAACGATGGGTTATAAGCAGGCGTGTACTGGCTAATGCCGGGGGTACACAAGTGTGCAGTGCCAGGGTGGTAATTAATGCTGGGATGCATAGGAGAAGCTGTTAGGACGGTGCCAGATTCGTTCCGCTTTTCGAATTATCAATTGCCCATTGAGCTTCATAAACTGAGGGTCTCCCCATGCAATAAGGATATTGCTCATGCCAGCCACAACACCCAAGGCCGCCCCCGCGGCAGTCCCCTTGACCCCCGCAGAACGTCTCGAGGCTCTAGTGGAGCACACAGGCGACCTGGACAAGGCTGAAGCCCTGCAAGCGTCGATTCCGCCATGGTTGGCCACTGCGGATCTGCCAGTGGTGCAGGCGTTGAACGCTGCATTCGAGCAGTCGTTTCCAGCCCAAGGCAAGGTGGCGACGGCGCTTGAACAACTCAAGCCGCTGAACGAGTTCTGCAAAGAGCAACTGACTGACCTCTTGAAAGAAAAATGGGCGATCGAGGTCGACGTCGAGCGGGACACACTGGAAATCGAAAAAAAAACCTGCGAAGCAATGGGGCTGGCCCCGTTCTGTCGCCTGATTGAAGAAAAAACCATTGCACGCAGCCTGCTCCAGGCGGCCATGGAAAACTTCACCTTTGGGGAAGCAACGAGCGGCGGCGTTCTGAAGGGCGCGGTGATTCGAATCGATGCAAAGGCTCAATCAGGAACTGAAGTTACCGCTGAAAAATTCGCAACGCTCTGTCGTGAGCTCGATCTCGGTGCCCGCTATCAACGTCACATCACTGAAGCCCTGGCCTTGCCGGCCAAGCCTGCAGACGATGCGCCCATCGATGATCGGGCGGGTACCGCGGACATCCGGCGGCTGAAAGCGCTGGACATGCAGGTCGCGGTGCACATGGCCTACCTGAAAAAGGACATTACCCACGCCGTTTATACGATGCTGCTGAGTGTGCTTGAGCAGGATGTCCCGGCGGCTCAAACCAAGGACGCCCTGTTGGATGGCGCACCGGTGCGTTGGCAAGGGCTGAGAATTCATGACGCCTGCATGTGTGGAGTCCTGGTGTTCAGCAAGGTCTCCATCGAGACCGACGCGAAGGCCAGGTGCGTGGTCTACATGCCGAACGAACCGCGTCGACCGCTGTTTGAATACGCCTCGCGGGAGGAATTCGAGAGCTACCTCACCCTTCATCTGCAAAGCAAAAGCTACAGGAAGTTTTTCGGTGGGCAATACCTGCACGGCCATGACAGGACCGGTTTTTTTACCGGGTTCGACAAGGACAAGAACCTGGGAACGCTGACTGCCACACCCGCCGACACCTGCCTTGCCGATTTTTTCTTCAGTTCGTTTGTCAGCAAGATTGAAGAAGACACACGAATCCTTGCTGTCCCGACCGAAGACGTCGATGCACAACAAAGAGAAAAAACCTATCAGGTATTGGAGGGTGCGGGTCTTGTGCTATTGACCGCATTCTCGTTTTTCGTCCCGGTGATCGGTCATCTGATGCTGGCGGCGGCTGCAGTCGATATCGTCAGCGAGGTGTTCGAAGGTGTGCAGGATTGGACACACGGTGAGCGAAAACAGGCGTTGTCGCATTTGCTCAACGTCGTGGAAAACCTCGGGCAGATGGCGGCATTCGCAGCGGGCGGCAAAGTGATCACGTCAGCCGTTAAAGGCGTGAAAGAGCAAGTGGCATTCTTCGACGGTTTCGAGGCCGTCACGCGCACGGATGGCAAGGCAAGGTTATGGAAGCCCGACCTCGAACCCTATAAACGGACCACGACACTGCCAGCCGACGTGCAAGCGGATTCGCAAGGGCTTTACCGGCATGCCGGGCAGACGTCGATCGTCATGGATGGAGCACCCTATGGCGTGACCCGCAATGCTGCGGACTCGGCATGGATCATCAACCACCCGGCGCGAACGGATGCCTACCAGCCTGCCGCCCTGCGCAACGTGCACGGTGGCTGGCGGCATGTCCATGAGCACGCGCACGAGTGGCGCGATGGTGCTTACGCATTGGAACGCACGGATCAGCACCTGAGTGATTTGGGCAGTGATCTGGAAGCGATTGCCGAAATCACCGACATAACCCCTGAAAATTTGCACCCTTTGCATGAAAGCAACCTCAAGTTACCGCAGCGGCTGTATGACTGTGTCCAGCGTTTCAGGATCGAGCGGCGCATTACCAGGCTGGTCGCAGCGATGGCGCGGGGAGAGACCTCGAATACGGACTTCATCCAGGAGCAATTGCATACGCTGCCGAGGCTGCCCGGCTGGCCGAAGGAACGCTTCATCGAAGTGCGCAACGAACAAGGCGGGGTCGTGTCCCGCTTCCCCGAGACTGCACCACAGGACGACGACGTCAACAGCGTGCAAGTCAGTCAGAAACAACTGGATTCGGGGCAACTGCTCGATACCGTTATCAAAGGCCTCTATCCGAACGAAGTGGAAAACATCGTCGGTAAAGCATCGACTGAATCGGACTCGCATCTGTTGGCAAAGAAGATCGCGACAAGCCTCGAGGGCGATCGTCAGTCGCTGTTCGAGTGGCTGTATAAAACCTGGGACGGCAGCGCTACCGGCGACGTCGCGATACTGCGCGAACACGCCGCTGACCTTCCCGTCCGAGTGGGTCAGGAGTTGCTGGAAAACGCCTCTGGCAGGGATCGAAGTTTTCTGGGTGATCGCAAGATAGCTGGCGTCGACCTCGCCCGGCAGGTTCGTGAGGCGCAGGCCATGATCAGGCAGGACCGTGCACTCACGGGGCTGCATCTGCCGCCACTGGCCAATGCCGATACCGACAAACTGGCGCTCGGACTGATGAACCGGGTGCAAGGCTGGAATGGCGACGTTCGACTCGAAGTGCGACAGGGATCGACAACCGGCACCTTGCTCGACAGCGTGGGCAAGGCAGAGGCGAAGTCGTGTGGAGTGATCGTCAAGATACCCACCGGCTATCAGGTCATCCAAGGCACTGGCAATGTGGTCTCCACGCTGACGAGCGAAACGCTGCTGCAGTCGATACTGGATGCACTGCCTGCTTCACAACGCTCCGCCATGGGCTTGACTGGCAGCGATACCCTGGATGTCCCGACACTGCGATCACGCCTGTCGAGGGCCGCCACGGCTGACCCGGCGCACACCGGGCGGCTGCTGCGGGGTGAGCGCAATGAAACACCGGAACACCTGTCTGCCTGTGTCCAGGCCGATCCTCCCGCTGCCAGTGCTTATGCAAGAGGCATGATTCGTAAAGTCAAAAAGCTCTACCCGCTGTTCACCGAGATCCAGGTCTTGGCGTTCCTGGACGCGGCCGGCAGTACGCAGATGCAGCGGGGAAATCGAATCAGGGTTTTGGAACAGCAATTGAAGAAACTGCGCCAGGTGCTGCACGATTGGCGTGACGATGAAATGCAAATGAAGTCACTTGGGGGGCAACTTGATGTTATCCGGGTCAACCGTCGTCAGGTGGCCATGACCATCGAGAACTGCTGGCGCCGGATAACGCCTGCAGGTTGGCCGCCACATGACCCCTTCACCTCGCTCACGCTGATTCGCAACCCGGTGGGCCCATTACCGACCCTGACCGAGGACGATGTCGCCCATGTGCGCAGCCTTTCCATCATGGACATGCAGGCCGGCGATGAACTGGAGTATTTTCTCAAGCCGTTCAAAGGCCTTGTCAGCCTGGAACTGGACCGCAATCGACTCACACGATTGCCTGAAGTGCTGTCACACATGCCTAACCTTCAACATTTGAGGCTGGACGGTAATGGGATAGCGCTGACCGAGCACACGTTGCGCAAACTGGCCGACATTCGCACATTGCGTACCTTGGGGCTCAGCGGCAATCGGTTGGGTGCCACCATCGATGTCAGCAAGATGCTGGATCTCAGAGACCTGTTCCTGCGCGATACCCATGCCACGGAACTGCCCGTCGGTCTTAACCGTTTGCCGTATCTGAATTTCCTCGACCTGCGTGGTAATCAGATAATGGAATTGCCCGCCTGGCTGTTCCAGGTCCCTCGGCGTTTCGCCGAAGCGATCAATCTGCGTGATAACCCGATATCCGAGACAAGCCGTACGCTGCTGGAAACCTATCGCAACAATAGGGGGGTCGGGATGGGGTTGCTGGATGATAAAGCCGTGGTGATCAGTGAACAAAGGGCTAGAGACCTGTGGCTGCCAGAAAATTCTGAAGAGACCTATACCCGTCGTAATCGTCAATGGCTGGCGCTGACGAACGAACCCGGCGCGAATGGATTCTTTGAACTGCTGGCAGAACTGGGTGGCAGCGCAGATAACCGCTTTGTCCACGAAGACATGACCCGTCGGGTGTGGAGTGTCATTGATGCGATCCAGACTGATTCGGCGTTGCGCGACCAATTGCTGGCGATGGCAGTGAGAGCCAATTGCGCTGATGCGGCGGCCACGATCTTCAGTAACCTTGAGGTGGCCGTGAATATCGATACGG
Organism: Pseudomonas sp. YuFO20; assembly: GCF_035064975.1. Taxonomy (NCBI): domain Bacteria; kingdom Pseudomonadati; phylum Pseudomonadota; class Gammaproteobacteria; order Pseudomonadales; family Pseudomonadaceae; genus Pseudomonas; species Pseudomonas sp. YuFO20. The sequence goes on along the minus strand of NZ_JAXDEO010000015.1, from coordinate 104,962 downwards.
TGGTTCGCCAGTCCGCCAATGCCCATGATCGGGCTGCTCGGCTGTTGAGTCTTGGGCGCCGCTTGTTCCGCCTGGATTGCCTGACCAGGCTCGCCCGGGAACATGCCCGGCCCCATCCCGACCTCGAACCGCTGGAAGTGGAGTTGGCCTATCGCACCGGCCTGGCAGACAGGCTCGACATTTTCGGTCAGCCCCGGCATATGCGCTATGCGTCCAATAGCGGCGTTACAGCCAAGGACCTGGAAACCGCCTACAGCAAGGTCATCACCGCCGAAACATCCCCCGAATTATCGACTTACATACAGGGCCGCACGTTTTGGAGTGAATTTTTGCGACAGCATCATGGCAAGGACTTCACTGATGTGGCCGCGCCTTTTCAAGAGCAAATGCAGGCGGCCATTGATAGCGAGAAGGAGTTTGGCGCGGACTATCTCGCCACGGTCGACGGCATCGTCGCTAACATGAAGACAGAGGAGAGCAGGTTGTTGAAGCGCCTGACCGAGGCGGCCATGAAGGCCGTCGAGTCAGAGACTTGTTTTGCCCTGGATTGAACGCCTCAGGCCTTGCCGCGTATCAAGCGCCGCAAAGCGAAGCGGTTGGGATGGCAGGCCTCGGCCACGGCCCTGGGCAGCGGCAGCGGTTCGTCATCCAGCCAGGCGGCGATCAATTCGCCTGACAATGGCGCGGTGATCAGCCCTCGCGAACCGTGGCCGCTGTTGACGTACAAGCCATCCAGCCAGGGGCAGGGGATGTCCGGGGTTTGCCGGGCATCCTTGCTCAATACGCTGTAGGCGTCGGCGAAGGCCTGGCTGTCCGCCAATGGACCGACAATCGGCAAGTAATCCGGGCTGGTGCAGCGAAACGCTGCGCGGCCTTCAAGTTCATCGGCCTGCAAGGCGTGTGCGCCGAGACGGGCGACCAGATCCAGGGAGATTTCTTCGAGCAACTGCAAGTTGCCCAGATGTTCGGCAGTGGTAGGGGTCAGGTCGTCGTTGTTGAAGTCGAAACTCGCCCCCAGGGTATGTTCGCCCAGGCGTGCTGGCGCGACATAACCTTCAGCGCACACCACGGTACTCAGTGACTGGCTTGCAGGGGTTTGCGGCAGGCGGGTGATTTGTCCGCGAATGCGCTTGAGCGGCAACTCGCGGCTGTAGGTGAATCGCTTGATCTCGGCAGCGCCGGCGAGCACCACGGTGGGGGCGTCGGCCAGCAGCCTGTCGCCATCCCAGGCTTGCCAGCCGCCATCCACGCGGCGCAGCTCCAGCACATCGTGATGGCTCAGCAGCTCTATGTTCGATTGCGTTGCCTGCCATTGGCACAACGCGGGTGGATGCACCCAACCGCCTTCGGGGTAGAACAGGCCCCCCGATGGCAGCGCGATACCAGCACGAGCTTCGGCGTGGGTTTGATCGAGTACATGCAGCAAGCCTTCGGGAAACGCTATGGCCAATTGCGCCTGACGCTCGGCTTCCTTGGCATTGAAGGCCAGCTGCAACACCCCGCAATCGTCCCAGTCGACGCCCCGTTGCAAATGCTCTAGCAAGCGCCGGGTGTAACCGAATCCACTGATGATCAACTGCGACAACGCGGTGCCATGGGCGGAAAGCTTGAGGTACAGCACGCCCTGGGGATTGCCCGAGGCTTCCTGCGCCAGCCCGGCGTGACGCTCCAGCAGACTCACCTGCCAACCGCGAGCCGCCAGGCTCGCGGCCGTCGCACAACCGGCCAGCCCGGCGCCGATCACCAGGGCGCGGCGTTCGCCGGTTGCCGGTGTCGGGCGAGCGAACCAGGGTTTGGTTACAGCGGGCATCGGGACTTCTTCGGGCCAGCCGAGAAACGTACCGCGCAGGATTTCCCATTTGTGGCCAATGCCTGGCGTACGTTTCATCTTGAAGCCCGCGGCATTGAGCAGCCGGCGCACCCAGCCGGTACTGGTGAAGGTGCTGATGGTCGAACCGGGTGCCGCCAGACGGGCCAGTTCGGCAAACAGTTCGGCGGTCCACATGTCGGGGTTTTTCGCCGGGGCAAAGCCGTCGAGAAACCAGGCGTCGATCTGCGCGTCCAGTTGCGGCAGTTGCTCCAGGGCATCGCCGATCAGCAAGGTGAGCGTGACGCGGCCGCTATCCAGGACCAGGCGCTGGAAACCCGGGTGGATCGCCCGGTATTGCGCCAGCAGTTGATCGGCGAACGGCTTGAGTTCGGGCCATAACGCCAGCGCTCGTTGCAGGTCGGGCAGGCTCAGCGGGTATTTCTCGACACTGACAAAATGCAATCGCGCACCGGCCTGCGCATGCTGTTCGAACAACTGCCAGGCACAGAGGAAATTCAATCCGGTGCCGAAACCGGTCTCGCCAATCACCAGTCGCCCGCCCACCGGCAACGCGGCAAAGCGTTCACGCAAGGCGTTCTGTTCGAGGAACACGTAGCGGGTTTCATCCAGCCCCGACAGGTCGGAAAAATACACATCGTCGAACACCCGCGAGCGCGGGAGGCCTTGGTCGTCCCAGTCGATCTGGGCGTGGGGCATTACAGGTTTCATGGCAGGCTCGGTCACGGCAAGGCGCACATTCTATCCGATCGCGGCCGGGGTGCTTGATCCACGGCAAGGCCGGCAACGGCCCCGGCGATGAAAATGGGATTTCTCCCCCGCAGGAGAGGTCAATCCACTAGTCTTGCTCACATCTGCCAGGGAGCTGCCCATGTTCGAATCCGCTGAAATCGATCACGCCATCGACAAAGAAACCTACGACGCCGAGGTCCCGGCCTTGCGTGAAGCCTTGCTCGACGCGCAATTCGAACTGCGCCAGCAGGGCCGGTTTCCGGTGATCATCCTGATCAATGGCATCGAAGGCGCCGGTAAGGGCGAGACGGTGAAATTGCTCAACGAATGGATGGACCCGCGCCTGATCGAGGTGCGCACCTTCGATCAGCAAACCGACGAAGAACTGGCACGGCCACCGGCTTGGCGCTACTGGCGGATGCTCCCGGCCCGGGGTCGCATGGGCATCTTTTTCGGCAACTGGTACAGCCAGATGCTGCAGGCCCGGGTCCACGGCGTGATCAAGGACCCAAGGCTCGATCAAAGTATCAACGCCGCCGAACGCCTGGAAAAAATGCTCTGCGACGAAGGCGCGCTGATCTTCAAGTTCTGGTTCCACCTGTCCAAGAAACAGATGAAGGCACGCCTCAAGGCGTTGGCCGACGACCCGCTGCACAGCTGGCGCATCAGCCCGCTGGACTGGCAACAGTCCGAAACCTACGACCGCTTTGTGAAATACGGTGAGCGCGTCTTGCGGCGCACCAGTCGCGACTATGCGCCGTGGCATGTGATCGCGGGCATGGATGCGCATTATCGCAGCCTGGTGGTGGGGAAGATTCTGCTCGAAGGCCTGCAGGGCGCCCTGAAACGCCCGAAAATCCGCCCGGAAAAAGTCAACGCCGCCCCCGTGTTCCCCAGTGTTGATCAATTGAACCTGCTGGACAGCCTCGACCACACCTTGCATCTGGCCAAGGACGATTATGAAGAGCAACTGATCACCGAGCAGGCCAGGTTTTCCGGTTTGATGCGCGACAAACGCATGCGCCGCCACGCACTGATTGCTGTGTTCGAAGGCAATGACGCGGCAGGCAAGGGTGGGGCGATTCGCCGGGTTGCCGCTGCCCTGGACCCGCGCCAGTACAACATCGTGCCGATTGCCGCGCCCACCGAAGAGGAGCGGGCGCAGCCGTATCTCTGGCGTTTTTGGCGGCACGTGCCCGCGCGGGGCAAATTCACCATGTTCGACCGCTCCTGGTATGGCCGGGTGCTGGTGGAACGTATCGAGGGATTCTGCACCCCGGCGGACTGGCTGCGCGCCTACAGCGAAATCAACGACTTTGAGGAACAGTTGACCGACGCCGGGATGATCGTGGTGAAATTCTGGCTGTCCATCGACAAACAGACTCAACTGGAGCGCTTCCAGGAGCGCGAAAATATTCCGTTCAAACGCTTCAAGATCACCGAGGACGATTGGCGCAACCGCGACAAGTGGGACGACTATCGCACCGCTGTCGGTGACATGGTCGACCGCACCAGCACGGAGATCTCGCCCTGGACCCTGGTGGAGGCCAATGACAAACGCTGGGCGCGGGTCAAGGTGTTGCGCACCATCAACCACGCCCTGGAAGAGGCGTTCGAAAAGTCGGGCAAGCGCAAGGGCAAATAGTCAGGCGATGGTTACGCATACGCGGGGTGAATGATTGTCGCGGTCGGTAATTGAGTGGGCTTATGCTCGGTTCACTCTCAACTGACAACAACAATGAGGTATGCCATGCGTGAAGTGGTGATCGTCGACAGCGTGCGGACCGGCCTGGCCAAATCCTTTCGCGGCAAGTTCAACATGACCCGTCCCGACGACATGGCGGCGCATTGTGTCGACGCCTTGCTGGCGCGCACCGGCATCGACCCGGCCAGCGTCGAGGACTGCATCGTCGGTGCCGGCTCCAACGAAGGCTCCCAGGGCTATAACATCGGGCGCAACGTCGCGGTCTTGTCGCGCCTGGGCATCGGCGTCGCCGGCATGACCCTCAACCGCTTCTGCTCGTCGGGCTTGCAGGCGATCGCCATTGCCGCCAACCAGATCGCCTCCGGTTGCAGCGACATCATCGTCGCCGGTGGCGTCGAGTCCATCAGCTTGACGATGAAAAGCATCAACACCGATCACCTGATCAATCCGCTGCTCAAGGAGCAGGTGCCGGGGATCTACTTCCCGATGGGCCAGACCGCCGAAATCGTCGCGCGTCGATACGACGTCAGCCGCGAAGAACAGGACCTGTACGCCCTGCAAAGCCAGCAGCGCACTGCCCAGGCACAGGCCGCCGGATTGTTCGACGATGAAATCGTGCCGATGGCGGTGAAGTACCGGGTGGAAGACAAGGCCAGCGGCCAGGTGCAGATTCTTGAGGGGGTCGTCGATCACGACGACTGCAACCGTCCCGAGACCACCTTGCAAAGCCTGGCCGGATTGAAGCCGGTGTTTGCCGAGGGTGGCTCGGTCACCGCCGGTAACTCGTCACAGCTGTCCGACGGCGCCTCCATGACCCTGGTGATGAGCCTGGAAAAAGCCCTGGCGCTGGGCTTGAAGCCCAAAGCGTTCTTCCGCGGATTCACCGTGGCGGGCTGCGAACCGGACGAGATGGGCATCGGCCCGGTGTTCTCGGTGCCGAAACTGCTCAAGGCCAAGGGCTTGCACATCAACGATATCGATTTGTGGGAACTCAACGAAGCCTTCGCCTCGCAATGCCTGTACGCGCGTAACCGGCTGGAGATCGACAACGAGCGGTACAACGTCAATGGCGGCTCGATTTCCATCGGCCACCCGTTCGGCATGACCGGTTCGCGCCAGGTCGGGCACATCGTTCGCGAGTTGCAGCGACGCAACCTGCGTTACGGCATCGTCACCATGTGCGTGGGGGGCGGGATGGGGGCGACCGGGTTGTTTGAGGCGGTGCGTTAGGTCTTCAGGATTTGTATTGATTGTCAGATAGCTTTCGCGAGCAAGCCCGCTCCCACACTGGATCAGCGTCACATAGATCCCTGTGGGAGCGGGCTTGCTCGCGAAGGGGCCGCTGGGCCATTAGATAACTGCTGCGACCTGCACAGTTTCATTCGCGGCCAGTCCTTAACTGTCCCTGTGTCCGAAGCGACTCAGCGCCTAGAATGGCGCTACTTGTTTTCCGGATTGGGGTTCGCATGCACATTTCATCGGGTCGCTGGGTTTATGGGCTGTTCCTGGCCTTGCTGACCGCGCTGTTGTGGGGAATCCTGCCGATCAAGCTCAAGCAGGTGCTGCTGGTGATGGACCCGGTCACCGTGACCTGGTTTCGCCTGATGGTCTCCGGTGGCTGCCTGTTCATTTACCTGGCGGCGACCCGGCGCCTGCCGAGCCGCAAGGTGCTCGGCCCGCGTGGTGGCTGGCTGGTGCTGATGGCGGTGCTCGGCCTGGTGGGCAATTACGTGCTGTATCTGATGGGGTTGAACCTGCTCAGCCCCGGCACCGCGCAACTGGTGGTGCAGATGGGACCGATCATGTTGCTGATCGCCAGTGTGTTCGTGTTCAAGGAGCGCTTCAGCCTGGGGCAGGGGATTGGCTTGCTGGTGTTGCTGGTCGGTTTCGTGCTGTTTTTCAACCAGCGCCTGAGTGAACTGCTGACCTCGTTGAGCGACTACACCGCCGGTGTCCTGCTGGTGTTGCTGGCCTCCACGGTCTGGACATTTTATGCGCTGGGGCAGAAGCAGTTGCTGACCGTGTGGAATTCGTTGCAGGTAATGATGGTGATCTACCTGTTTTGCGGGCTGTTGCTGACGCCGTGGGTGCATCCGCTGGAGGCGCTGCAATTGACCCCCGTGCAAGGCTGGCTGCTGCTGGCGTGCTGCATGAACACCCTGATTGCCTATGGCGCATTCGCCGAGGCGCTGGCGCATTGGGAGGCATCGCGGGTCAGCGCGACCCTGGCGATCACGCCGCTGGTGACCTTGGCCGCCGTGGCCGTGGCTGCCTGGTGGTGGCCGGAGTATGTGCATGCCGAGACCATCAATGGCCTGGGATATGGCGGGGCGGTGTTGGTGGTGTTGGGGTCGGCGTTGGTGGCGTTGGGGCCGTCGTTGATTGCAGGGTTGAAGGCGCGAAAAGCCCGAATGGCGGTCAGTTAGACCGCGTTATCGTTTTTCGTCGGAACGCCGCCCGGAGCAAGCCCGCTCCCACATGATCCGTGCATGGTCCATTGTGGGAGCGGGCTTGCTCGCGAAGGCGAACTGTCGGGCGCTACAGAACTCAGCCCTTGGCCCCAGCCTCCAGCATATTCTCCGGCCTCACCCAGGCATCGAACTCTTCATCCGTCAGATACCCCAACTGCAACGCCGCCGCCCGCAGGGTCAACCCCTCGGCATAGGCTTTCTTGGCGATCTCCGCCGATTTGTCATAACCAATATGCGGGTTCAGCGCCGTCACCAGCATCAACCCTTGTTCCAGGTGCTCGGCCATTTTCCCGGCATCCGGTTCCAGGCCGGCGATGCAATGCTGCTGGAAGTTGCTGCAGCCATCGGCCAGCAGGCGGATCGATTGCAGCAGGTTGTGGATGATCACCGGCTTGAACACGTTCAACTGCAGGTGCCCCTGGCTCGCCGCGAAGCCGATGGTCACGTCGTTGCCCAGGACCTGGCAGGCCAGCATCGACAGCGCTTCGCACTGGGTCGGGTTGACCTTGCCCGGCATGATCGAACTGCCCGGTTCGTTGGCCGGCAGTTTCACTTCGGCAAAGCCGGCGCGGGGGCCGGAGCCGAGCAAGCGCAAGTCATTGGCGATTTTCATCAAGGTCACGGCGAGGGTTTTCAGCGCGCCGGACAAAGTGGTCAGCGGCTCGTGGCCGGCCAGGGCCGCAAACTTGTTCGGCGCGGTGATGAACGGCAAGCCGGAAAGGGCGGCCAGTTCCGCGGCGATGGCTTCGCCGAAGCCGTGGGGCGAATTCAGCCCGGTACCGACCGCCGTGCCGCCCTGGGCCAGTTCACAGACCGCCGGCAGCGCACTGCGGATCGCCCGTTCGGCGTAGTCGAGCTGGGCGATGAACGCCGAGACTTCCTGGCCAAAGGTGATCGGCGTGGCGTCCATCATGTGGGTGCGGCCGGTCTTCACCAGCTTCATGTGGCGGGCCGAGAGCTCGGCCAGGCCGCCGGACAGTTCGCTGATCGCCGGCAGCAGGCGCTGTTGCACGGCCTGGGCGGCGGCGATGTGCATGGCCGTGGGGAAGCAGTCGTTGGAGCTCTGGGAGCGGTTGACGTGATCGTTGGGATGCACCGGAGACTTGCCGCCACGGGGGTTGCCGGCCAGTTCGTTGGCGCGTCCGGCGATCACTTCGTTGACGTTCATGTTGCTCTGGGTGCCGCTGCCGGTCTGCCAGACCACCAGCGGGAACTGATCGTCATGCTCGCCGTCGAGCACTTCGTCGGCCGCCTGCTCGATCAGCCTGGCGATGTCGGCGGGCAAATCGCCGTTGCGGTCGTTGACCCGTGCCGCGGCTTTCTTGATCAGCGCCAGGCCGTGCAGTACCGCCAGCGGCATGCGTTCTTCGCCGATGGCGAAGTTGACCAGCGAGCGTTGCGTCTGAGCACCCCAATAGGCCTCTTCCGGGACTTCAACCTGGCCCAGGCTGTCGGTTTCGATTCGGCTCATCATGCACACTCCTGTAGGTCTGGTTGCGCAGTTTAGGCCGTGATCGACGGCCGTGGTTCCATCAGTCTCGATTCTGCCCATTCAACCCCTCTAAATCAGGCGCGACAAGGCTTGGGGTTGAGCGACACACTTTTTTAGGCGCAGAATGGTCGTCCTTGGGGTTTTACCTCGCCTGCTAGAAAAGGAAACTCGATGACTCGTCTTCGTGCCATCTGTACCGCGGTTGCACTGGTCTGCGCCAGCGGCCCTGTTTTTGCCGATACCGCCAGCCACAACGCCAGTGCCGAGGCTTTCCTGACCCTGGCGCACGCTGACAAACTGGGCACTCCGGTGTACATGCAAGTACAGCAGATGTTCGCCCAGCGCTTCCAGCAAACCAAAGCCCCCGAGTCGAAAAAAGCCGTACTGGAAACCTACCAGGCCAAGGCCAACGCCGCTCTGGACCAGGCCATTGGCTGGAACAAGCTGAAACCGGACATGGTCAAGCTCTACACCACCAACTTCACCGAGTCGGAGCTCAAGGACCTGGTCGCGTTCTACCAGTCGCCACTGGGCAAGAAAGTCCTGGAGAAAATGCCGCAGCTGACCCAGCAATCGGCCCAGATGACCCAGGCCAAGCTGGAAAGCGCGGTGCCTGTGGTCAACAAGCTGCTGGCTGACATGACGGCCGAGCTGGATCCGAAAGGCGCCGCCGCTCCAGCCAAGAAAAAGCCTTAAGCGGAGTTCGGCATGACCATGCAACAACGTATCGAATCGACGCTGGGCCTGTTACAGCCCGAGCATTTGCAGGTGCTGGACGAAAGCCACATGCACAGCCGTGGGCTTTCAACCCACTTCAAGGCCGTGGTGGTCAGTGCGCAGTTCGAAGGCCTGAACCGGGTCAAGCGCCACCAGAAGGTCTACGGCACGCTGGGCGAGCTGATGAGCGAATTCCATGCGTTGGCGTTGCACACCTACACGCCTGAGGAATGGGCGCAGATCGACGCGGCGCCGGCTTCGCCGACCTGTGCCGGTGGCAGTAAATCCTGAATCACCTTGTGGCGCTGGCTTGTTGGAGCTGGCTTGCCAGCGAGGGCGTCCATGAGATCGCTTTCGCTGGCAAGCCAGCTCCTACACAAGCCAGCTCCTACAGGGATCGTGTAATTTTTGTTAGAATGTCCAACGCGCCGCTCCTGCGGCGCGTTTTTTTTCGCATCCGGTTCACCCCTTACGAGGGTAGCCACCTGGAGATTTACCCATGACACAACAGATTGTCGTGGCGGCACTGTATAAGTTCGTCACCCTGCAAGATTACGTCGCCCTGCGCGAGCCACTGCTGCAAGCGATGGTCGACAACGGCATCAAAGGCACGCTGCTGATCGCCGAAGAAGGCATCAACGGCACCGTGTCCGGCAGCCGCGAAGGCATCGACGGGCTGATGGCCTGGCTCAAGAACGACCCGCGCATGGACGACATCGACCATAAAGAGTCGTACTGCGACGAGCAGCCGTTCTACCGCACCAAGGTCAAGCTCAAGAAAGAGATCGTGACCCTGGGCGTCGAGGGCGTGGACCCGAACAAAAAGGTCGGCACCTACGTCGACCCACAGGACTGGAACGCGCTGATCAACGACCCGGAAGTCCTGTTGATCGATACCCGCAACGACTACGAAGTCTCGATCGGCACCTTTGAAGGCGCGATCGACCCGAAAACCACCAGTTTTCGCGAATTCCCCGACTACATCAAAGCCAACTTCGACCCGGCCGTGCACAAGAAGGTGGCGATGTTCTGCACCGGCGGCATTCGCTGTGAAAAAGCCTCGAGCTACATGCTCAGCGAGGGCTTCGATGAGGTCTACCACCTCAAGGGTGGCATCCTGAAATACCTCGAAGAGGTGCCTCAGGAAGAAACCAAGTGGCAGGGCGACTGCTTCGTGTTCGACAACCGCGTGACCGTGCGCCACGACCTGAGCGAAGGCGACTACGATCAATGTCATGCCTGCCGCACACCGGTCAGCGTGGACGACCGTGCGTCCGAGCATTATGTGCCCGGCATCAGTTGCCCGCATTGCTGGAATACGCTGAGCGAGAAGACCCGTCGCAGCGCCATCGACCGGCAAAAGCAGATCGAACTGGCCAAGGCGCGCAACATGCCGCACCCGATCGGCTACAACTACAAGCAAACATCCACCGAGGCCTGAACCATGTCTGCACGCCTGCTCTATGTGATGGACCCGATGTGTTCCTGGTGCTGGGGCTTCGCGCCGGTTGCCAACGCATTGGTCGAGCAGGCGCAAGCCGCCGGCGTGGACGTACACCTGGTGGTGGGTGGTTTGCGCACTGGCAGTGGTTCGGCGCTGGAGCCGACCACCCGCCGCTACATTCTCGAGCACTGGCAGGCGGTCACCGAGGCCACGGGCCAACCCTTCAAGCTTGAAGGTGCTTTGCCCGACGGCTTTGTCTATGACACCGAACCCGCTTGCCGGGCGCTGGTGACGGCACGTGGGCTGGCGCCGGATTGCGCCTGGAAGCTGCTCGGGTTGATCCAGCATGCGTTTTACGCCGAAGGTCGCGATGTCACCCACGCCAGCGTTCTGGTGGAACTGGCGGAGCAGGCCGGGGTGCCGCGCATCGAGTTCGCCGCCGCTTTCGACCGTGCCGATACGCACGTCGCGACGGCTGCCGATTTCACCTGGGTCCAGGACCTCGGCATCGCTGGCTTTCCGACCTTGCTGGCTGAGCGTAATGGTCAATTGGCGTTGCTGACCAATGGCTATCAGCCCCTCAGTGTCCTGTCCCCGTTGCTCGGCCGCTGGCTGGAGCGCGCTGCCTGTGCATGACCAGCCCGACGACACCCCAGCCGTAAAGCGTGTCGACCGACTGAGCTGGGCAGAAATCCGTCGCCTGGCCCTGCATCACAAGAAATCCCTGTGGATCGCCAACGGCGTGGCCGTGCTGGCGACCCTGTGCAGCGTGCCGATTCCCTTGCTGCTGCCGTTGCTGGTGGACGAAGTGTTGCTGGGGCACGGTGACGCCGCGCTGAAAATCATGAACCTCGCGCTGCCAGAGGCTTGGCAGAAAGCTGCGGGTTACATCGGCCTGATGCTGGTGGTGACCCTGGCCCTGCGTTGCGCGGCCTTGCTGTTCAACGTGGTGCAGGCGCGCCTGTTCGCCGCCCTGGCCAAGGACATCGTCTACCGCATTCGCATCCGCCTGATCGAGCGCCTCAAGCGTATTTCGCTGGGGGAATACGAAAGCCTGGGTAGCGGCACGGTGACCACGCACCTGGTGACCGATCTCGACACCCTGGACAAATTCGTCGGCGAAACCCTCAGTCGTTTCCTCGTGGCCATGCTGACGCTGGTGGGCACCGCCGCCATCCTGGTGTGGATGCACTGGCAACTGGCGCTGCTGATCCTGTTGTTCAATCCGCTGGTGATCTACGCCACGGTGCAACTGGGCAAGCGGGTCAAGCACCTGAAGAAACTCGAGAACGACAGCACCTCGCGCTTCACCCAGGCATTGACCGAAACCCTGGACGCGATCCAGGAAGTGCGTGCCGGTAACCGCCAGGGCTTTTTCCTCGGTCGTTTGGGGCAGCGCGCCCGGGACGTACGGGATTACGCGGTGAACTCGCAATGGAAAACCGATGCCTCGAACCGGGCCAGCGGTTTGCTGTTCCAGTTCGGCATCGATATTTTTCGGGCGGCGGCCATGCTCACCGTGCTGTTTTCCGACCTGTCCATCGGCCAGATGCTCGCGGTATTCAGCTACCTGTGGTTCATGATCGGTCCGGTCGAGCAACTGCTCAACCTGCAATATGCCTACTACGCCGCCGGCGGCGCGCTGTCGCGCATCAATGAGCTGCTGTCGCGCGCCGATGAGCCACAGTACCCGAACGGCGTCGACCCGTTCATCGGGCGCCAGACCGTGGGCATCGAGGTTCAGGGCCTGAGTTTCGGCTACGGTGACGAGCTGGTCTTGAACCAGATGAACCTGTCGATCGCCCCCGGTGAAAAGGTCGCGATCGTCGGCGCCAGCGGCGGCGGCAAGAGCACCCTGGTGCAATTGCTGCTGGGCTTGTACACGCCGTTGGCCGGGACCATTCGCTTTGGCGGCTCGACCCAGCAGGAGATTGGCCTGGAGACCGTGCGGGAAAACGTCGCGGTGGTCCTGCAACACCCGGCGCTGTTCAACGACACGGTGCGGGCGAACCTGACCATGGGCCGCGAACGCAGCGACGAGGCCTGCTGGAGCGCCCTGGAAATCGCCCAATTGCACAACACCGTGCGCGAGTTGCCCAATGGCCTGGACAGTGTTGTCGGGCGTTCCGGCGTGCGCCTGTCGGGCGGCCAGCGCCAACGCCTGGCCATCGCGCGGATGGTGCTGGCCGATCCCAAGGTGGTGATTCTCGACGAGGCCACCTCGGCGCTGGATGCCGCCACCGAATACAACCTGCACCAGGCGCTGGCGCGATTCCTCAGCCACCGCACTACCCTGATCATCGCCCATCGCCTGTCGGCGGTGAAGCAGGCTGACCGGGTCCTGGTGTTCGACGGTGGGCAGATTGCCGAAGATGGCGACCATCAGCAGCTGATTGCCGAGGGTGGTCTTTACGCCAAGCTTTATGGGCATTTGCAGCAGCACTGAGGCAATGCCAAGGCAGGTCGCGTGGACTTTCCCGCATTGGCAGGAGGCTCTAGCTTGCCGGGATGCAGAAGGCCCCCTAGTCTAGCGGTAGCGATCACGTGGATGATGATCTGGCAGTGCTAAAACAAGGGACCCCATGAATCAAACCCGGACTCTCGGAACGCCGCGGCTATTGGGCATCGTCTGGCCTTTTATCGCCGTCGTGTTATTTCAGGCCCTGTTGGGGGGCGTCAGCCTTTATGTACTGTCGGCGGTTCGCGGCTATGTTGCCGGTGAAAGCCTGTGGTCCAAGGGCCAGAAAGACGCCATCTATTACCTCAACCTTTATGCCGACGGCCGCGACGAGAGCAAATTCCTCAAATACCAGGAAGCCATTGCCGTCCCTCAGGGAGGACACGAGTTGCGAGTGGCACTGGATCAGCAGCCACCCGATCTCGAGGCGGCCAGGCAGGCGATCCTCAAGGGTGGCAACCACCCCGATGACGTTCCCAGCCTGATTTGGCTGTACCTCAATTTCCGCCATTTCAGCTTCCTCGAAAAAGCCATCGACCTGTGGACCGTGGGTGACGGGTACCTGGTGCAACTCGATGACGTCGCCAGGGACATGCATCAGCACATCAGCGTCAGGCAGACCACCCCGGCTGACATCCAGCGCTGGAAGGAACAGATATTCGCCATCAACGACGAGGTGACGCCGGCGGCCAAGGCCTTCAGCGATGCGCTGGGCGAGGGCTCGCGGATGATCCTGCGGCTGCTGCTGGCGACAAACCTGGCCACCGCCCTCGGCCTGATCGCCTTGGCGCTGCTGCGCACGCATAAATTGCTCAAGCAGCGGCATGCGTTCGCCGACGCCCTGCAACTGGAGAAAGAGCGGGCGCAAATCACCCTGCAATCGATCGGCGATGCAGTGATCACCACCAATGTCGAGGGCGCGATCGCCTACATGAATCCGGCCGCCGAAGCCTTGACCCACTGGAAAGCCGACCAGGCGACCGGCTTGCCGCTGGCGGCGCTGTTCAATCTGCTGGACGACAACGCCCAGGCCGATGGCTTCACCTTGATCGAGCACATCCTGAGCGGTCAGCTCAGTGGTGGCAGCGAACACTCCAAGCTGATTCAGCGCCTCGATGGCAGCACGGTGTCGGTCACCCTGGTCGGGGCGCCGATCCACAATGCCGGCAAGGTCAGCGGCACCGTGCTGGTGTTGCATGACATGACCCAGGAGCGGCAATACATTGCCAACCTGTCCTGGCAGGCGACCCATGATGCCTTGACCGGGCTCGCCAACCGCCGCGAGTTCGAATTTCGCCTGGAACAGGCATTGCAGGCCCTGACGCGACAATCGGGGCGCCACGCCTTGATGTTCCTCGACCTGGATCAGTTCAAGCTGGTCAACGATACCTGCGGTCACGCGGCGGGTGACGAGTTGCTGCGGCACATTTGTGCGCTGTTGCAGTCCGGGTTGCGCGAGGGCGACACCCTGGCCCGGTTGGGCGGTGACGAGTTCGGCATCCTGCTGGAGAACTGTGGGCCGGAGGCGGCCGAGAAAATTGCCGAGGGGTTGCGCCAGACCGTGCAGAACCTGCACTTCGTCTGGAAGGGCCGGCCGTTCGTGACCACCGTGAGTATCGGGCTGGTGCATATCGCGCAAAATCCGACCACCCTCGAAGTCTCCCTGCGTGCTGCCGACATGGCCTGCTACATGGCCAAGGAAAAGGGCCGTAACCGGGTTCAGGTGTATCACCCGGACGACTCGGAGCTGTCCCTGCGCTTTGGCGAAATGGCCTGGGTGCAGCGCCTGCACATGGCCCTGGAAGAAGACCGCTTTTGTCTGTACGCCCAGGAAATTGCCCCGCTCGGACATGTCGAACAGGGTGGCGGGCATATCGAGATCCTGCTGCGCCTGCATGACGAAGCCGGACGCATGATATTGCCCGACAGTTTTATTCCGGCAGCCGAACGTTATGGGCTGATGACTTCGTTGGATCGTTGGGTTGTACAGAACGTATTCAAGATCATTGCCCAATGTATTGCCGAAGAGCACAAAGGGCCTTTAGCGATGTGTGCGATTAATCTGTCAGGCACAACTATAGGAGATGACGCGTTCCTCGACTTCCTGCGTCAACAGTTCATTACTTACCAAATACCACCTGAAATAATTTGTTTTGAAATCACTGAAACCAGCGCTATTTCAAATCTTGGTAGTGCAATTAGATTTATCAATGAACTCAAAAGCTTAGGTTGCCTGTTTTCCCTGGACGACTTTTGCGCCGGTATGTCCTCATTCGCCTACTTGAAACATTTACCTGTAGACTTCCTGAAGATCGACGGAAGTTTCGTAAAGGATATGCTGGACGACCCGATTAACCGCGCCATGGTCGAAGTGATCAACCACATCGGTCATGTCATGGGTAAGCGTACGATTGCCGAGTTTGTTGAAACACCCCAGATCGAGCAGGCATTGCTGGAGATCGGGGTTGATTACGCTCAAGGGTATGTTATTGAACGCCCGCATCTGTTTACCTGCGATAGTTTGCAAAGTCGTCCAGCCAGACCGCAGCCCTTGTTGTTCAAGGCGCCCGGTACGTTCCGTTGAAGTCTCTCGTCGATCAGAACAATCACAATCAAAAGGAGCCCGACAGTGATCGAGACTTTCAACCGCACCGGACCACTCATGGAAGCTGCAAGTTATCCCGCCTGGGCCCAGCGCCTGATTCAGGATTGCAGCGCGAGTAAGCGCCGGGTTGTCGAACACGAACTGTATCAACGCATGCGAGATAACAAACTCAGCGCCAAGACCATGCGCCAGTACCTGATCGGTGGCTGGCCCGTAGTCGAACAGTTCGCTTTATACATGGCACAGAACCTGACCAAGACCCGTTTTGCCCGCCACCCCGGCGAGGACATGGCGCGTCGCTGGTTGATGCGCAATATTCGTGTCGAATTGAACCATGCCGACTACTGGGTGAACTGGAGCCGTGCCCACGGCGTCAGCCTGGAAGATCTGCAGGCGCAGCAGGTGGCCCCTGAACTTCACGCACTGAGCCATTGGTGCTGGCACACCAGTTCTTCCGACTCGTTGATCGTGGCCATTGCCGCCACCAACTATGCCATTGAGGGCGCGACCGGTGAGTGGTCGGCGCTGGTCTGTTCCAATGGCCTCTACGCGGCGGCGTTCCCTGAAGAGGATCGCAAGCGGGCCATGAAGTGGCTGAAGATGCATGCCCAGTACGACGATGCCCATCCGTGGGAAGCGCTGGAAATCATCTGCACGCTGGCCGGGATGAACCCGAGCCAGGCATTGCAGGTGGAATTGCGCCAGGCCGTGTGCAAGAGCTACGACTATATGTTCCTGTTCCTCGAGCGTTGTATGCAGCTCGAACACGCCGAAAAAGCCCCGGTGGCGCGTGAGCGCATGGCACTGGCCGAAACCTGATCGGAAGACGCCCATCAAAAAGCCCGCCCCCTGATGCCAGGGGGCGGGCTTTTTCGTAAGGGCAGCAAAGGATCAGGCGCTGACTTTCAGCCCCACCAGCCCGGCAATGATCAATGCCACGCTGGCCAGCCGGATCAACGCCATGGATTCACCAAACAGAATGATCCCGGCGATCACCGTGCCGACGGCACCGACACCGGTCCAGATCGCATAGGCAGTGCCCAGCGGCAATTCCTTCATCGCAAGGCCAAGCAAGCCGAGGCTGACGGCCATGGCGGCAACGGTCAATGCAGTGGGAAGAGGGCGGCTGAACCCGTCGGTGTATTTCAGGCCGACGGCCCAGCCCACTTCGAACAGGCCGGCGAAAAACAGAATGATCCAGGACAAGGAAAACCTCCATCGATTGACGGGGTCGTCCCCAGGTTAATGACTCGATCGAGCCGCGAGGTCGTCCTCGCGTTTGCGCAATATAGTGCCCAGCATTAACCCGGGGATCAAGTTTTCACGTATCAGTCAGTCGCTTGCCGAGCCGCGGTGCGCCCATCTTCTTTCTCGCTCATGCGGCGGAAATAGGTCGAGAGCAGCGCCCCGGAAATGTTGTGCCATACACTGAACAGCGCACTCGGCACCGCCGCCAGCGGCGAGAAGTGCGCGCTGGCCAGGGCCGCGCCCAGACCGGAGTTCTGCATGCCGACTTCCAGCGCCAGGGATTTGCGCTGGGCCAACGGCAACTTGAACAGGCGCCCGGTGAAGTAACCCAGCAGGTAACCGAAGCTGTTGTGCAGCATGACCACGGCCATGATCAACAGGCCCGACTCGGCGATCTTCGCCTGGCTGGCGGCCACCACCGCCGTGACGATAATCACGATGCTCACCACCGATACAAGTGGCAACACCTCCACCGCGTGACGAACCTTGTCGCCGAGCACCCGCTGGGCAACCACACCCAGCACGATCGGCAGCAGCACTACTTGCAGGATCGACCAGAACAGCTCCATGAACGACACCGGCAGCCAGGCCGAAGCCAGCAGCCAGATCAAGGCCGGCGTCAGCAGTGGAGCGAGGAGGGTGGTCACGGCGGCGATGGCCACCGACAGTGCCAGGTCCCCGCGGGCCAGCCAGGTCATCACGTTCGACGAAGTGCCGCTTGGGCAGCAGCCGACCAGGATCACCCCGACGGCAATTTCCGGCGGCAAATGGAACGCCTGGCAGAGTAACCACGCCACGCCGGGCATGATCACGAAATGCGCGACTACGCCCAAGGCCACGCGCCACGGATGGCGGGCGACTTCGGCGAAGTCCTCGAGCTTGAGGGTCAGGCCCATGCCGAACATCACCAACCCCAGCAACGGCACGATGGCGCCCTTGAGGCCGATGAACCACGCCGGTTGCAGGAACGCCACGACGGCGAAAATCAGTACCCAGTAGGCAAAGGTATTACCGACAAAACGACTTAATGCAGCCAGTGCGCGCATGGCCTGATCCTTATTGTATGAAAGCGTTAGGGAGCTAAGCATACGCTGACTGCAAAAAAAGATCGCAGCCTACGGCAACTCCTAGATTTGGAATGTGATCCCCTGTAGGAGCTGCCGCAGGCTGCGATCTTTTTTCAAACGCCGCCGATTCAGATAATCAAATGCCCTGCGGAGTCTCTTCCCCACCCAACGCCTCAACCAGCGCCGGCAGGAAGTCACCGAACGTCAGCATCATCAGGGTGAAGCTGGCATCCAGTTGGCCGAGGGCTTCGTCGCCACCGTCCTGTTCCGCCTGGTCTTGCAGCAGGTCTTCGAACTTCAGGCGCTTGACCACCATCTTGTCGTCGAGGACGAACGACAGTTTGTCCTGCCAGGCCAGCGACAGCTGGGTGACCACTTTGCCGGTGCTCAGGTGCAGCTGGATTTCTTCGCTGGTCAGGTCCTGGCGCTTGCAACGCACGATGCCGCCGTCTTCGTGGGTGTCGCGCAGTTCGCACTCGTCCAGCACAAAGAAGTCGTCCGCGGCTTTCTGGGTGGTGACCCACTCGGTCATGGTCGCGGTCGGCGACATTTTTACGGTCAGTGGGCGCACCGGCAGGGTGCCGATCACTTCGCGCAGGGTCGACAGCAGGTCTTCGGCGCGTTTCGGGCTGGCCGAGTTCACCAGGATCAGGCCCTGTTTCGGCGCGATGGCGGCGAAGGTCGACGAGCGACGGATAAAGGCACGCGGCAGGAAGGCCTGGATGATTTCATCCTTGATCTGGTCGCGTTCCTTTTTATAGACCTTGCGCATTTGCTCGGCTTCGATCTCTTCGACCTTTTCCTTCACGGCATCGCGCACGACGCTGCCCGGCAGGATGCGTTCTTCCTTGCGCGCGCTGATCAGCAGGAAATCACCGCTGACGTGCACCAGCGGGGCATCTTCGCCCTTGCCGAACGGCGCGACGAAACCGTAGGTGGTCAACTCCTGGCTTGCACATGGACGCGCCAGCTTGGTGGCCAGTGCAGTCTCCAACGCCTCGGCATCAACAGGCAGATCTTGGGTCAGGCGATAGATAAGCAGGTTTTTGAACCACATGGGGTGAGTCTCTCCTTTATACAAAGGGGGGCATTATTGTCTTCGCCGGGTCATAGGCCAACCCTTCTCTAAGCCTTTGGAAGGCATCAGAAAATTAATTAAAAAAGTGCTTGCCAGAGGTAGGGCTGCTCCGTAGAATGCGCGCCACACCGAAGCGAAGGGTGATTAGCTCAGCTGGGAGAGCGTCTGCCTTACAAGCAGAATGTCGGCGGTTCGATCCCGTCATCACCCACCATTCGTTTCAAGTGTTTAGCGCAGCGGTAGTTCAGTCGGTTAGAATACCGGCCTGTCACGCCGGGGGTCGCGGGTTCGAGTCCCGTCCGCTGCGCCATATTCGGTAACCTGGAACACTGAACGCCAGGTCACCACGGAAAAGCCCGCTGAAGCGGGCTTTTTTCTGCCTCAAGTTTGTACCTTGTTCCATCGGGTTGTGTCGTTTCACCGGTTTTCAGATTTATTTGAAAAAAACTTCAAATAAATCAACACATTACGAAAACCTGTGGCATAATGCGTCCCGTAACGAAGCGAAGGGTGATTAGCTCAGCTGGGAGAGCGTCTGCCTTACAAGCAGAATGTCGGCGGTTCGATCCCGTCATCACCCACCATTCGTTTCAAGCGTTTCGCGCAGCGGTAGTTCAGTCGGTTAGAATACCGGCCTGTCACGCCGGGGGTCGCGGGTTCGAGTCCCGTCCGCTGCGCCATATTCGGTCACCTGGAACACTGAACGCCAGGTCACCACGGAAAGCCCGCTTAGTGCGGGCTTTTTGCTGTCTGGCGTTTGGGTTTAGCGCCGGTCTTCCCCGGCATTCCGGTCGTGACGGTAATCGCTGACAGCCTCGTAAACGGCCTTGCGCAAGCGGTTGATGCCGCCGATGGGGCGATGCGCTTCAATTCCGAACCATGGGTTGAAAGACAGGTTGTCGCATTGCAGGTTCTGCGCCGGCGTGTCGAAGTCCTGGGCCGGTACCCTGACCCGCGCTACCGTCTGGAACGGCGCGTCACTCTCTTGCCATTCAATGCTGGTGTCTTCGATCGGCATGTACTTGCTCGCGTCCTGGCGCTGGATCTGCAGGACGAAGCAGGCGGGCATCCGATCGGTCGACAGCTGCTGGTACAGTGCGCTGCGCAGGAAATTCGGCAACTTCTGATTCTGCGCGGGCAGGGTGTAGGCCGGGCAGCTGTCAGGGTCGGGCATCACGCGAAACTTGGCATTGGCCTCGCCAAACTTGTAGGGCGAAACCGAAAAGTAGGTCGTGCGCGTCGGGCTTTCCGGGGCAGGGGAGAGTGTCGCCAGGGCAATGAACAGATGGCGCACCTGCCAGCTGCGCGGGTCCCAGGACGGGAAGAAGGCCATGGCCTTCTTCCCGTCCGCCTGGGCGGCCACATTCTGACGGTACTCGGCGACATCGCTGACAAAGAAGTTCGGGTGGCTGAACATCACGAAGTCCTGTTCAGCTCGGCCCGCTTGATCGCCGAGTAGCTGTTTGTCCGGCACATCGTGCAGCTTGATCGCCATGCCCCGGGCATCACGGATGCTGTCGAATTGCGGGTAAGCGTTGCCATTGGACAGGCGCATCGTCGCTTGCCAAGTCTTGCCGGGTTCGCTGAACACACCTTGACGCAGTTCGCCCGCCAGTTCCGGCAACACCTGCACTTCGGCATGCACGCAGCCGTGCGCCTTGGCATGGGCGTCACGCAGGTAACGGGTGCTTTCGCGGTGCTGGTCGACGATGCGCACCGCGGTCTGGATGATGGCCTGGGTCATCGCGGCTTCACCAGCGGGGACCAGCTCCTGATTTGAGACCGGTCCACGGTGTTGCCAGGCGAACCACGCCGTGGCCACTGCCCAGCCGAGCAAGCCCAGGCCGAGCAGCCAGAGCAGGGTTTTGCCGAGAAAGGCGCCCAGGCGCATCCACAGAATTTTCATGGCAATTGCGTCTCCAGAGGGCCGCCCAGGACTTTCAAATACTCCAGCAACGCCCAGCGCTCTTCGGGTTGCAGCAAGCGCCCGATCACGCCGTTGCCTCTTTTGCCGGCGCGGAATTCATGGCCGCTGTTGTGATTACCGGTGATGCGCGTGTCGAACACAAAACCATTTTCGAAGGCTTCGATGCGATAGCCCAGGTGCCTCGGGTCGTACTCGAAGGTGCCTTTGTAAAAGGTCGTGGCGCGTTCGTCCTGGGGCGAAAGCAATTGGTAGATGCTCGGCACCGAACCGTTGTGCAGGAAGGGCGGCGTCGCCCAGATGCCCGCCAGCGGTCGGGCCTTGTAGGCGCGCAATTCCTGGACCCCGATCGGCAGGCCGAAGCCATCCATGTCCGCGCGCTCGGCGGGCGTGATGGCGGCCTCGCGATAGGCGCGGTTGCCAACGAAAGCGGTGACGTAGGCCAGGCCCTTGGCGACCGACAGCTGGCTCAGGTCCAGGGGTTCGCTGGGGGTGGGATGCAGTTGTACGTCCAGTTGCGCCAGCTCGGCCGGGTCCCACCGCAAGGCCGTCAGGTCGAAGCGATGATCGGCGATATTGTTGGCGGCGCCAGGGTCGGTGCCGATCACGTGCACGGGCAGCATTTTCAGCTGTTGCACCGGCCGCCCCTCGCTGGGGATGACCTGCGGTACGTGGCAACCGGCGCAGTTCTGCGTGAACAGCACGCGACCTTTGGCGGCCAGCGGTTTGTCGATCACGCCTAGCAAGTCTTCCGGCCAGGCTGGCGGCTTGAGTCGTTGCAGGGTTTCTTCGATCAGGTGCAAGTCACGCACCCGGACGCTGGAGGGATAACGATCGTCGCCCTTGAGTGGCTGCCCGTTGCCATCGAAAAAGTTCAGCGTGGCGCCCACGCCTAGGGCTTCGCCGATATTGCGCGCCATGGGCTGCTGCGCCGATCCATTCCACTGCACCCAGTCGAACGTCCACATGTCCCACAACTGTGGGTAGTCGACGGGGGCGTTGGCCACGCGGTAGTTGGCCGGGGAAATGGCGTCACCGAAGCTGGCATTGGCAATGCGCCCGAACGCATCGGTGCGCCCGGGACCTTCTTCGGTCGGGTACAGCCCGCGATGGGTGTCGTTCCAGGCCACCTTGAGGAAGGTATCGAGGGAGCCCTTGAAGGCCTCGCGCAGAGGCTGCTTGCCGGCCTCATAGTCGGGGCCCAGGACCTTGCGGGCGAAACGTTCAAACTTCCATGGGTTGTAGTAGGTGGACACCAGGCTCGCCACCAGGGCCTGTCCGAAACTGCCGCCTTGCAGGGTGGGCACGCTGGAGGGCAACACATGCTGCGCGGCGCCGCCGTCGATACGCACGGCTTGACCCTTCAGGTGCAGCTCACCGGTATGACAGGCAGCGCAGGTAATATCCAGAAATGTATCCGCACTGCCCGGATTCTGATGCCGGGCGAAACCCGCGGGCAGGTTGCCGGGGTTGTCCGATGTGGCTTTCTGCGCGGGATCGATCAGGAAACCGAAGCGTGCGAGGTACTCGGGGGCGGCGAATCGTTGCTGCGAAAAGGGCAGTTCCAGGGCGGTGAACCAGTCGTAGCGCAAACCCTTGACCTGGGTCCCCTGGGGCGTGAAATAGTAGCGCTGGCGCTCTTCGGCGCTCCATTGATCCAGGTAGTGCACCTGTTGCGCGGCCGCGTGGCGCGGCAGTTTCGGGTTGGCGACGTAGTACAGGACCACGGCCAGGGCGAGGGCCACCAGGGCCACAATCAGGCCCAACAAACGGAGCAAGAGGCGCACGTAGACCATCCTTGTCGATCTTTTCTTCCGTTATGCCTCAGCCCCACGTAGGCGGCAAGAGGCCATTACGCCATATGTTCGGCCTCCCTGAACGCAAGATGACAGAAGTTTCATCGTCAGCAGGTCCAAATGCGTTTAAACACCTGAACTTATCGCCAGTTTGTGGCTCTCATGCCGGTAGCCATTGGTCGTGGCCGCCTGATAAGCTCGCGACTTTACTCGATTGCCCTTTAGGCGCATGAACAAGGAAATAGCATGAAACAGCATCGGTTGGCGGCGGCGGTGGCCCTGGTTAGCCTGGTACTTGCGGGTTGCGACTCGCAAACCAGCGTAGAGCTGAAAACCCCGGCGCAAAAAGCTTCCTACGGAATTGGCCTGAACATGGGCAAGAGCCTGGCTCAGGAAGGCATGGACGATCTGGACTCCAAAGCCGTCGCCCAGGGCATCGAAGATGCGGTCGGCAAGAAAGAGCAGAAGCTCAAGGATGAAGAATTGGTCGAAGCCTTCGCCGCGCTGCAAAAGCGTGCCGAAGAGCGCATGGCCAAGATGAGCGAAGAGTCGGCAGCCGCCGGCAAGAAATTCCTCGAAGAAAACGCCAAGAAAGCTGGCGTCGTGACCACCGCTTCCGGCCTGCAATACGAAGTGGAAAAGAAAGCTGATGGCGCCCAGCCTAAGCCGACTGACGTAGTGACCGTTCACTACACCGGCAAGCTGACCAACGGCACCGTTTTCGACAGCTCCGTCGAGCGCGGCAGCCCGATCGATCTGCCGGTCAGCGGTGTGATCCCGGGTTGGGTCGAAGGCCTGCAACTGATGCACGTCGGCGAGAAGTACAAGCTGTACATTCCTAGCGAACTGGCTTACGGCGCGCAAAGCCCAAGCCCGGCGATCCCGGCCAACTCGGTACTGGTGTTCGACCTGGAACTGCTGGCCATCAAGGATCCAGCAAAAGAAGACGCCGCCAAGTAATTCGCGTCTGCTTTGACAACAACGCCTCGCTCATGCGGGGCGTTGTTGCATCTGGTGCTGCATGGTAAACAAAGCGAACAGTTGCCGCATGCTGAAGTCATAGACAGTGTGGGGGCCGGCCCTAACCTTCGGCAGACCTCCAAGTCAATGAAATATTAGGATTTTTTAGATGGGCAAAAAACGCCCGATCTGAGTTAAGCCCTTATGAAACGGGCCTTTCAGCCATGAAAAGTGGCTCTGTTCACAAGGTTATCCACAATTTGTGTGGATAACATTCTTGCCGGAGGCATCATGAAAGCACCCTGGAATTTTGCTCGTTTCCTGCCCCTGGCCGGACGCCTGCTCGCCCGTGGGCGCTTGCCGACCTTGCTGTTCGCGGTGGCCAGTAAAAGTGCCAGCCAAGGCAACCGGCTCGGCAAACTCAAAGACGATCTGCGCCTGTTGCAGGCACTGTGCCTGGCCTATTGGCGCGGTGAATACCGCGCCATAAGTCCCAAGGCACTGATCTCGGTCGTCGCCGGCCTGATGTACTTTCTCAGCCCGGTCGATGCCATTCCGGATTTTCTGCCGCTGTTCGGCATGATCGACGACATCGCCGTGCTGGCCTGGCTGATGAAAGTCCTCGACGATGAACTCAACGCCTTCCGCGCCTGGCGCAAACGCCAGGTGCCGGAAAAGCTCGCCGTGGTCGAGCGCCTGCCCGATACCCCTGAGAAACTGAAACTTCAAGGACCGAAAAAGTCCTGATTTGGTCCAGTCTGCGCCGCAGATAGATAGCCCCCGCGACCTTAGCGGCTGTTAGGATTACACTTCTAGGGAAAAGTGCCGACTCGCTAAGTGTTTTTGTCCTACGGGGTAGTCATGGATATTCAGATAATTACACGCGAAGGCGAGCCCGAATATGCGGTTCTGCCATGGGCTCAGTATCAGGCTTTACTCAAAGCAGCAGGCATCAACGAAGCACCGTCGCGTCCGGCCCCGGCGCCGCTCGCGACCACCCCGGACCCCATTCTTCCAGGTCTGGATCAACTCCGCAGTTTGCGCGAAGGGAAGGGCATCGCCATCGAGGCGCTGGCCCGCACGGTAGGCATCAGCCCGTCATACCTGGCCATGATCGAAAGTGGCGAGCGTCTGCCCGACGCCGCGATTCGCCGCAGCCTGGCCTGGGAATTGACGGTGCCAGGGTGGAGGGATGAATCGTGAGCGTACGCATCAGTCGTCAACATTGGGACGGTCTGTTAGGCGAACTGGACCAGGCGCGCCGACAGCGCCATCTCCTGACCTACCGCGCCTTGCTGGAGCGCTTGCAGCTGCCGACGCCCGCCATGCAAACCCTCACCGCCGCGCTCGAACACCTGGCCGCACTGGACGCCAAGGCCGAACAGCCACTGCGCAGCTCGTTGGTGATCAGCCAGGGCGCCAGCCGCTTGCCACGCACCGGTTTCTTTGAATGCGTCGAGCGCCTGGGCCGTTTCTCCGGCCCCTCCGACGGCGTCGCCGCCGCCTCCTGGCACGCCTCGGAAGTGGTTCGCGTGTTCGAATACGAGTACCCCGAATCGGCGGAGGCCTGAGTGTTCCTGAAGCTCAAGGCACGGGCCGGCTACTGGCTGGCCCGCCGGTTGTTCCACTGGCCCTGGTTCGTGCGCCAGCCCCGCGGCTGGAGCTGGATGGAGGGGCAGTTCGCACGCATGGCGAACCTGGGCGATGTCGGCGCGCAGAGTTTCTATGGTCACATCCTGACCTTTCGTGGCGTCGGCTTCGGAGCGCGGGAAGAGGGTGTCCGCCTGTTACGTCTGGCCGCATTGGCCGGTGATGGCAAGGCAGCCTACCAAGTGGGTGTGATCAGCCTGGCTGGGAGCCCGAGCAAGGCGCCGGACCCGGCGGAAGCGGCGCGGTTCTGGGAGATGGCTGCCAAGGCCGGGCATCCGTTGGCCGAGATCAAACTTAAAGAGTTGGATGCTGGCGGTTCTTCGCAGTAATTCGTTTATTTTTCGATACACACAGGTGGCGTGAGGGAAACCTCGTGCCTCGTTGCTTTTTATTGGGCGAATTTTCTGGGTAAGGTCCTCGGAAATTTCCTTCAAGTTGTGGCGGTCTTCGTGAACTGGACGAAAAAGCGAAAAAGCGAAAAAGGCGAAAAAGGGGACGGATTTATTTTTCCAACAAAGGGATGGGAAAATAAATCCGTCCCCTTATCACTTATCAGTCGTCCCCTTATCAGTCCATGTAAACCTGATGGCTGACTAGGCTGCCGTATTCACGTTTCTGGCCTGAGTGGGCGTTTCTAGTGTGTTGCTGGAGCTAGCGGCCAGGTGGTCCTGCCCGACCACCGCCGTGATGCGCAAACTTTTTAAGTACTAATGAACGAACGCACTCAAGTCGGCGCCCAATCCATTGATTGCTTGCGTAAAATCCTCAGCCTTGATTGGCGTTGAAGCATTTTCCAGTTTGTTTCCAAATACCTTGCGCACGACTCTGGCTACCGGTTCGTTGGTCGCCGGGTCGAGCAAGACTGCCTCTACATACAACTCGGTGTCTTGATCGCGGTGCCCGGTGACGGCACCCACGCCTCCTACCACTGCCGCTACGGGAATGATTTCATACCACTTCATGCCTTCGTTGGAGGCGTTCACGCCGGTAATGGCAGCTCTCATGACCAAAGGACGTGCATTGGGGGGCAGGGGCTGCAAGGTATTGGATACCCTGTATCGCTTTGACAATGCGCTAACAACAGCCTGGTTGGTCGTCTGTTGAAGTTGCGTGAATGCCTGCATGTTTATGCGATCCGTCGCCGTGGGCGCAGGAAACAATTCCAACCCATCGAAGTTCACCGTATCAAATGCCGCAGGACTAAAGCCTGGGGAAACCCAGCGCAGTGTCGACGCGCCTGTGGCAGAAACCGACGGCTGCAAAACATCATAACGATCCAGGTACCCAGAGTACTGGTCTACTTCAGTGACCTTGGAAGCGCAGCCATTGAGCATCATTGCGCTCATGACCAAACCAGAAAGCCAATAGCGTGATTTATCCATGTTGAGTCCTGTATTGATAAGCAGGATTGACCCTTGAAGCAGGCCTGTCCTAGATTTCGCCGTTGGCCGGAACATCAAAATGACCGTTATTCAGCATAGTCAGGTAGGGGCGCTGCAACCGATTCATTTCTCCATGGTTTGTAGAGAGAGGGGGTAAATAACCAGGCGACACATGATGAACCGATGAAATCGGTGGTCAGTTCGAATGCAATCGCCCCGTCCCCGCCATGCTATCAATCACATGCACGCTATACCCCTGCACATTCTTCGCATGATGCTTCGCCTGCGAAGCCATCTCCGCCAACTGGCTCGCATCGAGCTGCCCACAAGCCTCCGGGTGTAAATGCACCACCCCAATCGACAGCGACAACAAGGGAAACTCTTGGCGCACGCCCTGGCGGTTGGGGGCGGTGAAGCAGCCGGCTTCCAGGTGTTCGCTGCGGTAGAAGCGTCGGCATTGGCTGTGGAAGTCGTCGAGCAGTTGGTTTAAACGTTTACGCCAATCGTCCGGGCCCAGCACCAGCAGGAAGTCGTCGCCGCCGATATGGCCGACGAAGTCGCGGGAGGGGTCGATGCGGTCGTTCAGGCATTGCGCCAGGCACAGCAGGACTTCGTCGCCACGGCCGTAGCCATAGATGTCGTTGAAGGGTTTGAAGCTGTCGATGTCGACGTAGCAGATTATCGATTCGCGCTGTTGTTGCAGCAGGCGTGTGAGGCATTGCTGGATGGGCACGTTGCCCGGCAGCAGGGTCAGGGGGTTGGCGTAGCGTGCTTGCTGGATTTTCAGTTCGGTGATCAGCTTGAGCACGTCGATCACCCGGCCCAGGCCCAGGTAATGGCCGTTGAGGGTGATGATGAAGTCTTCTTCGATGCGTTGCCGGGCGCGGCTGGTGATCAGTCGGCTGACCTGTTGCAGTGACTGGCTGATCTCGACGGCCAGGAAGTCGTCGCTCATCAGGCGGCTGATGGGTTTGCGGGCGAACAGGTCGGTGGCGAACGGCTTGAGCAGGGCGTCCGAGAGCGAGTGCCGATGGACGATGCCGCAGGGCTGGTCGTGCTCGTCCAGCACCGCCAGGGAGTTCAGGTTGGCTTGGCGGCGGAAGGCTTCGAGCACGGTGGCGGTCGGGGTGTCGCGGGGCACGGCGGGCTGGTCGTTGAGCAGGGCGCTGAGGTCGCTGCCGTCGTCGCCCAGCACCACGGCGCTGCTGTCGCGCCGGGGCATCAAGGTGCGGGCATCGCGCGGTGGATGCTCCTGGGGACGGCAGAGGAGATAGCCCTGGACCAGGTCGATGCCCATTTCGGTCAATACCGCCAGTTCCTCCGGCAACTCGATGCCTTCGGCGATCACTTGGGCCCGGGAGGCTTTGGCGATCTGCAGGATTGAGCCGACGAATTCACGCTTGAGGGCATCCTGGTGGATGCCGTCGATGAAGTGTCGGTCGATTTTCACGTAGTCGGGGCGCAGTTCGGACCACAGGCGCAAGCTTGAGTAACCCGCGCCCAGGTCGTCCAGGGCAATGGAAAAGCCCATGGCCCGATAATGATGCAAGGCGGTGTGCAGCAGCTGGAAGTCGTCGGTCGGGGTCTGCTCGGTGAGTTCGATCACCACCTGGTTCGGTGCGATGCCGAAATCCTGCAGCAGCTGCAAGGTCCGACCCGGCTGGTGGGCCGCTTCGAGCAATGATTCCGGGGAGACGTTGAGGAACAGTTTGCCGGGCAGCTTCTGTTCGTTGAAACGCCGGCAAGCGCTCTGCCGGCAGGCGATTTCCAGTTCGCTCAGGCGACCCGCCTGGCGGGCGACGGCGAACAGGGCGACAGGAGAGTGTAACGGGCTGTTGGAGGGGCCGCGGCTCAGGGCTTCGTAGCCTAGGATGCGTCGTTCAGAGAGGCAGATGATGGGTTGGAACAGGCTGTGCAAACCGCTTTGAGCCAGTATTGAACTCAAGGCACTCAGCTGTTCGGTTGTGGTCATGGCGATCTCTGGCGAAAAAAAAGGACCGGAGCGCTCTTGGGTGCAAGAGGGCTACCGGTCCGTTATTTCACGACAGAATGATGACTGTTTGATGACGCTCCGGGGAGCGTCAGCATTAAATTGCCATCAGCTTAGTGCTTGGCGACCGCGGTATTGAGCTTCAGGTAATCCAGGAGGATGCGCCCGGTTTCGCTCAGGTAGGCATCGTCTTCCGGCTTCGTCTTGTCGTCCTCGGCCGCGATAGCGTCTTCGTCTTCTTTCTTCAGCTCCTTGAGCGGCTCTTCGCCCTTGGCCTTGCGACGGATGTTCTCCATGGCGAGCTGCTTGGCTTCGATATCGGCGTGCTGGGCACGACGCTCGGCTTCATTGAGGCTGACGGTTTTTTCCGCCATCAGTTTCTGCGCCAGGGCCAGTTTGTCGCGGATGAACACGAACTCCGCGTCCTTGGCCGTGCGTACGTCATGCTCGGACTTGAGCTGGGTGATGTACGGTTTGAATGGGTCGAGCGCAGGCTTGATCGCCGCCTTGATGGTGTCCCACGGCATGGCTTCGGGCAGGGCGCTTTCGCCGATTTCCTTGGTGTCGATGATCGACGGGTAATCGATGTCCGGCAGTACGCCCTGATGTTGGGTGCTCTGCCCGGAAACCCGGTAGAACTTGGCCAGTGTCAGCTTGAGCTCGCCATGGTTCAGCGGCTGGATGGTCTGCACGGTGCCTTTGCCGAAGGTCTGGCCGCCGATGATCAGCGCGCGATGGTAGTCCTGCATGGCACCGGCGAAAATTTCCGAGGCCGAGGCGGACAGGCGATTGACCAGCAACGCCATCGGGCCTTTGTAGAAGGCACCCGGGTTTTCGTCTTCGAGGACATCGACGCGGCCGTCGGCGTTACGCACGAGCACGGTAGGGCCCTTGTCGATGAACAGGCTGGTCAGCTCGGTAGCTTCCTGCAAGGAGCCACCGCCATTGTTGCGCAGGTCGATGACCACGCCGTCGACCTTGTCTTTCTGCAACTCGGTCAGCAGCTTCTTGACGTCGCGGGTGGTGCTCTTGTAATCCGGATCGCCGGCACGGAAGGCCTTGAAGTCCAGGTAGAAGGCCGGGATCTCGATGACACCGAGCTTGTAGTCCTTGCCGTCCTGCTTGAGGTTGAGGACCGACTTCTTCACCGCCTGGTCTTCAAGCTTCACCGCTTCGCGGGTGATCGGCACGACTTTGCTTGTCTGGTCGTTCGGTGCATTGCTGGCCGGGATCACTTCCAGGCGCACGATGGTGCCTTTCGGACCGCGGATCAGCTTGACCACTTCGTCCAGGCGCCAGCCGACCACGTCGACCATTTCCTTGTTGCCCTGGGCTACGCCGATGATCTTGTCGGCCGGTGCGACCTGCTTGGTCTTGTCGGCAGGGCCTGCCGGCACCAGGCGCACGATTTTCACCTGGTCGTTATCGCTCTGCAACACGGCGCCGATGCCCTCGAGGGACAGGCTCATGTTGATGTCGAAGTTTTCCGCGTTATCCGGCGACAGGTAGTTGGTATGCGGGTCGTAGGACATGGCGAAGGTGTTGATGTACGCCTGGAAGATGTCTTCCGCACGGGTCTGGCCCAGGCGCGCCAGCTGGTTCTTGTAGCGCTTGGTCAGGGTTTCCTGGATCTGCTTGGAGTCCTTGCCGGCGATCTTCTGCCGCAGCACTTCGTCCTTGACGCGTTTGCGCCACAGGTCGTCGAGTTCCGCGGTGGATTTCAGCCAAGGGGCATCCTTGCGGTCGACCAGCAAGGTTTCCTTGGAGGTGAAGTCGATCTTGTCGACGCCCTTGTTCAGCTCGGCAAGGGCAAAGTCCAGACGCGCCTTGACGCGGTCCAGGTAGCGCTTGTAGATGGTGAACCCGGCGTTGAGGTCGCCGCTCTTGAGGAAGTCGTCGAACTGGGTCTTCCACTTGTCGAATTCGGCGATGTCGCTGGCCATGAAGTAGCTGCGCGACGGGTCGAGCAGTTTCAGGTAGCTGTCGTAGATGATCAGCGAGCGCGCGTCATCGAGCGGCGGCTTACTGTAGTGGTGGCGCTTGAGCAGTTCCACGACATTCAGACTGGCGATGACTTCGTCACGGTCGGGCTGAAGCTTGTCCCAGCTATTGGCTGCGAAAGTATTGCCGGACATCGGCAACAGGCCGATACCGATGAAAAGGGCGAGGGCAGTGCTGGGGAACAAACGCTTCATGTTGATTCGACGCGGGGACAATTGATAACGCATATTAGGCCGTCTTTGAAGTCGCCGGTTCCACATGGGCCGGTCGCATAATGCAAAAAGCCCGGCGCTACAGCTTCGGGCTCAGTCCAGACTCACTATGGAGGCACTGTGAAAGCATTGCAAGGCGTTGACGGTCAAGTGGTGTGGGATGAAGAGCCCAGTCCTGCGTGTGATGCGGGGCAAGTTCGGATTCGAGTGGCAGCAGCGGGTCTCAATCGCGCCGATCTGTTGCAGAAGGCAGGCCTTTATCCACCACCGCCGGGGGCCAGCCAAGTGCTTGGGCTCGAGTGTTCCGGGGTGATCAGCGAGGTGGGCCCGGGCTCGTCCTGGCAGGTGGGCGATCGGGTTTGCGCCTTGCTGGCCGGGGGCGGGATGGCCGAGGAGGTGGTGGTCGACGGGCGGCATGTGTTGCCGGTTCCCGACGAAATGTCACTGGCCGAAGCGGCCGCGCTGCCGGAAGTCTATGCCACCGTCTGGCTGAACCTGTTTCAACTGGCGGCACTCAAGCCGGGTGAAAAAGTGCTGTTGCACGCCGGAGCAAGTGGAATCGGTTCAGCTGCCATTCAGCTTTGCAAGGCGTTCGGCAATCCGTGCTGGGTCAGTGTCGGCTCTGCCGAGCGCCTGGCCTACTGTGAAGCGCTCGGCGCCCAGGGCGGCGTGGTGCGCACTGACGACCTGGACAGCCTGCGCGACCTGGGGCCGTTCGACGTCATCCTCGACCCGGTGGGTGGCAACTACGCAGCGCTGAACCTGAAACTGATGGCGGCCGATGGCCGTTGGGTGCTGATCGGCTTGATGGGGGGGCGTGAAGCGAAGCTGGACCTGGCGCAGGTGCTGGCCAAGCGCGTGCAGTTGCTGGGCTCGACCCTGCGCAGTCGTAGCGATCAGTTCAAGGCGGATCTGTTCAGGGATCTGGGCCAGCATGTCTGGCCGCTGTTTGCCGATAAACGCTTGAGCCCGCAGCTGGCAAAGGCCTTCCCGATCAAGGATGCCGAAGCGGCGTTTGCGGAGCTGGCGAGTAATACGGTGGCGGGGAAGTTGGTGTTGGTGATTGACGAGAGCCTGAGCTGATATCGGGTTGGGCCTGAAAAGATCGCAGCCTGCGGCAGCTTCTACAGGGGATCGCATTCTCCTGTAGGAGCTGCCGCAGGCTGCGATCTTTTGCTTTTACTTCCAGTTATGGATCGGCCAGCCGGCTTTTTGCGCCTGCTCGAGCAATACCGGATCGGGATTGACCACATGGGGGAAATCCACCTTCAGCAGCAACGGCAAATCATTGCGTGAGTCGGAGTAGAAACTCGCGCCCTCCAGGTTCTCCTCCTCCGCATCCAGCCACTCCAGCAGCCGGGTGATCTTGCCTTCGCGATACGTCAGCGTACCGACGGTCTTGCCGGTATAGGCCCCGTGCGCCACTTCCAGCTCGATCCCGAGAATCTCGTCGATGCCCAGACGTTCGGCAATCGGCCTCACCAAATGCGTGCCCGAGGCCGAAATCACCAGGATCCGGTCGCCGGCCTTGCGGTGGGCGGCGATGGTTTTGGTGGCGTCGCTGAAGATGATCGGTTCGATGAAATCTTCCACCCACGGGCCGACCAGGTGCTCGACTTCTGCGGGGGTACGGCCGATCAAGGGTTCCAGGCTGAAGGCCATGTAGTCCTCCATGGCCAGGTGCCCCCTGCCGTAGGCGTCCATCAGTTCCTTGTCGCGACGCAGGAAGGATTCGCCGTCGACCCAGCCGAGGCGGACCATTTGCTCACTCCACAACGAGGCGCAGTCGCCGTGGATCAGGGTTTCGTCCAGATCAAAAATTGCCAGGGCCATCAGTGCAACTCTCTCTTCAACGTCAGCAAAGGCATCAGGCTACCTCACACAGGGCGGTCGGATCGATGGAAAGTGCCAGGCGCTGACCATCGGGATGCAGGTCGGACGCCGAGCGGTTCAGCACATCCACCACCAGCTCCACGCCGCGGGCTTCGATGCGGTAGCGAATCACGTTGCCCAGCAGGCTGTGACTGCGTACCTGGGCGTCGAGATCGCCGTCCAGGCTCAGTTCGATGGCTTCCGGGCGAATGGCGATGCGGTGGTTGATCGGCCGTTGCAACAGCTTGGATGCGCTGGCGGCGTCCAGCAGGTTGTAGTTGCCGATGAAACCGGCGGCGAAGACGTCTACCGGTGCCGTGTACAGGGTTTCGGCGTCACCGCTTTGTACGATTTTGCCCTGGTTCATCAGGAAAATGCGATCGGACATGGTCAGCGCTTCTTCCTGGTCGTGTGTGACGAAGATCGTGGTCAGGCCCAGCTCGCGCTGGATCTGACGGATCTGTTCGCGCAGGTGCTTGCGAATCCGCGCGTCCAGGGCCGACAGCGGTTCATCCAGCAACAGCAGGCGCGGGCGGGTGACCAATGAACGAGCCAGGGCGACACGCTGGCACTGGCCGCCCGACAACTGGTGCGGGTAACGGCTGGCAAAGTCGTTCAGTTCCACCAGCTGCAACACCTCGGCGATACGCTTGTGGCTGTCGTCGGCGTTGACCTTCTGCATGCGCAGGCCAAACGCGACGTTCTGTTCCACGGTCATGTTGGGGAACAGCGCGTAACTCTGGAACACCATGCCGATCCCGCGTTTTTGCGGGCTCAACGGGACGATATCGACGCCATCGAGCAGGATCTTGCCGCCATCCACCGGCGTCAGCCCGGCGATGCAGCGCAGCAGGGTGGATTTGCCGCAACCGGACGGGCCGAGCAGGGTGACGAATTCGCCTTTGTGGATTTCGCAGTTGATGTCGTTGAACACCGTGGTGCCGGCGTAATTCTTTTGCAGATGTTGGACGCTGACATAGCTCATTCGCTTTTGTCCCTGTTCAAGATGTTGGCGATCCAGGTCAAGACCAGCACAAAGAGGAAATAGGAAATCACCAGCGCACTGGTGAAATGACCGCTGCTGTTGCGCATGTTGTTGAGGTAGACCTGCAGGGTTTCGTAGCGGGTGCCGACGAGGATGTTGGCGAACACGAACTCACCGAACAGGAACGAGAAAGACAGCAGCAACGCCACCATCAGGCCCTTGCGCAGATTCGGCAGCACCACCAGGAACGCTGCCTGAAAAGTGCTGGCACCGAGCAGTTGGGCGGCGTCCATCAGGTCGCGCAGGTTGATCGCTTGCAGGTTGTTGGTGATGGCGCGGTACATGAACGGCAGCGCCACGGTGAAGTAGCAACCGATCAGGATCCAAGGCGTACCGACCATGGCGAACGGCCCGGAACCGTAGAGCTGCAGCAGCCCCACCGACGACACCACCGGCGGCACGGCGAAGGGCAGCAGGATCAGGATGTTCATCAGCGCATCGAGTCTGGGGAAGTGGTAATGCACCACGAACAGCAGCGGCAGGATAAGTACCACCGCTAGAACCAGTGCGCCGACGCAGACCAGCAGCGACTGGCCGAAAGCGCTCAGGAACCGCGGATCGCTCCACAGTTGTACGTACCATTTGATGCTGAAACCGCTGGGCAGGATGGTGGCCGACCAACTGCTGGAAATCGAATAGATGAAGGTGCCGACCAGCGGCAGCAACATGATGGCAAACAGCAGGTAGACCACCACCCGATGGTAGACGCCGGCAGGCCCCAGTTCAGCGCGAGACATGGTAGCTCCTCTTCAGCAGCAGTTGATGGACGATGGTCACCAGGGTCATCAACGCCACCAGCACCACGGCCAGGGCACTGGCCAGGTTCGGGTCCAGGGAAATATCACCCGAGACCATCGCGGCGATCCGGATCGTCAGCACGTTGAAGTTGCCGGTAGTCAGGGCGTACACCGTGGCGTAGGCGCCGAGGGCGTTGGCCAGCAGGATCACGAAGGTGCCGAGCAGCGCCGGGGTCAGCACCGGCAGGCCGATGTGCCGCCAGTACTGCCAGCCGTTGGCGCCGAGCAGCTCGGCGGATTCGCGCCAGTCTTCGCGCAGGGCGTCGAAGGCCGGGTAGAGCAGCAGCACGCCCAGGGGAATCTGGAAGTAGGTGTAGAGGATGATCAGCCCGGTTTTCGAGTACAGGTTGAAGTCCTGAATGATCCCGGCCTGCTTGAGCATGATGGTGAAGCTGCCGTTGAAGCCCAGCAGAATGATGAACGCGAAGGCCAGCGGCACGCCGGAGAAGTTGCTGGTCATGTTGGCGAAGGCGTTGACGAAGTTGCGCAGCCTGGAGTCGACCCGGCGCAGGGAATAGGCACCGAGCACGGCGATGATGATGCCGAACACGCTGGACCAGAAGCTGATCTCGAGGCTGTACTGGATCGCCTGCCGGTAGAACTTCGAGCTGAAGACCTTGGTGAAGTTGGCAATGCCCCAACCGGACTCTTCCGATTCCAGGCTGTTGATGATGACCCATGTCAGTGGGGCGATTTCGAACACGATGAAGAACAGGGCGAAGGGCACCAGGCACAGGGCTGCCAGCCATTTGCCGCGAGTCATGGAGGTCACTTGAGCAGCTCCCGGCACACGGGCTTGTCGTGGGGGACGCCGAGCAATTCGCAGACGGTGCCGCAGAGGTCGGTCTGTTTCGGCGTCGCGTCGGCATTGAAGCTGAAGGCATCGCCGAGTACGAACAACGGCACTTCGCGTTCCTCGGGCAGCAGGCCGTTGTGGGAGCGGTCGTTGTTCATGCCGTGATCGGCGGTTACCAGCACCTGATAACCGGCGTCGAGCCAGCCTTGCAGGTAGTCCGCGAGGTAGATGTCGGCAAAGCGCGCGCTGTTGCGGTACTGCGGGGTGTCGAGGCCGTGCTTGTGCCCGGCGTCGTCGATGTTCATCGGGTGGATCAGCAGGAAATTCGGCGCGTGAATCAAGCGCAGGTTTTCCGCGTCGGCGAACAGGTGCGAGTCGGGATAGTGATCGCTCCAGTAGAAATGCCCGTGCTGGATCGGCAGGTCGGGGTTGTCGGTATGACGATCCCGGGACGCTACGAAGGGCGAGCGGTTGTACAGCTCACTGACCCAGTGATAAGCCGCGGCTGCGGTTTTGAGACCTGCGTCGGTGGCGTAGTGATAGATGCTGCGCTGGTTGGACAGGCGCGAGACGTTGTTGTGAACGATGCCGCTGTCGATCGGCTTGACGCCGGTCAGGATGCATTCGTAGAGCGGTCGCGACAGGGCCGGCAACTCGCACTCCAGTTTGTAGAGCGCTGCGCGTCCTGCGCCGACGTAAGCCTGCAGGTGCCCCATGGCGTGACGCGCGACTTCGTAATTGAGGCCGTCGAGCACGACCAGGATGACGTTGTGTTTCATGGGGGCAAACACTCCGGGAAACAGTAATTGGAAATTCACTCGGTCCACTGTGGGAGCGGGCTTGCTCGCGAAGGCGGGCTGACATTCGACATTGATGTCGACTGACACATCGCATTCGCGAGCAAGCCCGCTCCCACATTTGGATCTCCATCAGATCCCCAAATGGGACCTATCGCGTCATTTCATTTCTACGATGACTTCTTCGTTCCACTTCTGCGGCAAGGCCTTGGAGGTTTTTTCCCAGGCATCCGCGTCCTTGATCGGCGTGACGTTCTTGTACTGCTCGTTCGGCAGCAGATTAGCCTTGACGTCATCCGGCAGGGTGATGTGTTCGGCGCGGATCGGACGCGCATTGCCCTTGGCCAGGTTGATCTGGCCAGCGTCGCTGAAGATGTATTCGCGAGCTAGCTTGGCTGCGTTCGGGTGCTTGGCGTATTTGTTGATGATGGTGGTGTATCCGGAAATCACCGCGCCATCGGAAGGGATCAGCACGGTGTAGTCATCCGGGTTCGCCATCTTGGCTTTGTAGCTCAGACCGTTGAAGTCCCAGACCACGCCGACTTCGATTTCTCCTTTTTCCATGGTGGCAATCACCGGGTCGGTCATCGACAGACGACCTTGCTTGGCGATTTCGGCGAACATCAGCAGGGCGGGCTCAATGTTTTTCTCATCGCCACCGTTGGCCAGCGCGGCGGACAGAACGCCGTTCGCTGCTTGGGCCGAGCTGCTGACGTCACCAATGGACACTTTGTACTTGCCGTTTTTAAGGTCGGCCCATTTGGTCGGTGCATCCGAACCGTGCAGCAGCTTGTTGTTAATGATGAAGGCGATGGTGCCGGTATAGGCCAGTGCCCAGTTGCCATCCTTATCCTTCGCCCAGCTCGGGATCTGGTCCCAGGTGCTTGGCTTGTAAGGTTGGACAACCTCTTGTTTGACCGCAATCGGACCAAACGCAGCACCAACATCGCCGATGTCCGCGGTGGAATTGTCTTTTTCCGCTTTGAACTTGGCGATTTCCTGAGCCGAACTCATATCCGTGTCGATGTGTTTCAGGCCGTAGTTCTTGGCCAGATCATCCCAGGTGCCTTTCCAGTTGGCCCAGTTGTCGGGCATGCCGACACTGTTGACCTCACCTTCCGCTTTCGCAGCGGCCTCGAGAGTTTTCAAATCATCAGCCGCCATGGCGGCGGTGCACATGGCAATGGTCGAGCCTAACAGTGATGCCAGGAAAAGCTGTTTCATTCCGAAGCTCCTATGGGCGTTTTCAACGCTGCGATTGCGATTGTGTTGGTCTAGGTCAGCAATACCTGAGCCAATCTAAGGCGGCTCGATGACACTTTGATGTCGTTCGTCGCCCCGACGGACGTTTATTTGCCCGGTATCGGCGGGTGCCAAGTAAGCGTAGACCATGGGCGAAGCCCCATAACACAAGGGACTTGGCCGATGTCTTGCACGTTGTCGGGATGACCGTCGGGCGGCTGTGTCATCTCTCGGTCATCTGCATTGCCTACGCTTGCAGGATCTTGAAAGAACCGTTTTTTCCAGCGGTTGCGCCCCGAAAGTGTGCTGGTCTAGTCCAGATAGGTAACGTTGATGCGCGATGAGGCAACAAAAGCGGTGACAGCCATAGGCCAGGTGCTTCAGGAGCAGCTCGATAAGGGGCTGTTGGCGCCTGGGAGCAAGTTGCCAGCCGAACGCAAGCTCAGTGAGTTGTTTGGGACGACCCGGATTACCGTGCGCGAAGCATTGCTGCAGCTCGAAGCCCAAGGCCAGATCTATCGCGAGGAGCGTCGTGGCTGGTTCGTGTCGCCGCCGCGCCTGGCCTACAACCTCATGCAGCGCAGTCACTTCCACGCCATGGTCAGCGCCCAGGGGCGGGTGCCGTCCACCGAGGTCATTTCGGCGCGATTGTTGCCGGCATCGGCGGCGATCTGTGCCTGGTTACAGCTGCCGGCGTTGTCGAGCGTGATTCAGGTCTGTCGTTCGCGGCGTATCGATGGGCGACTGGTGCTGTACGTGGAGCACTATCTGAATCCGCAGTATTTTCCGGGGATTCTGGATTTCGACCTGAATCAGTCGATCACCGAGCTGTATGCGCGGCACTACGACCTGCACTACGGGCGGGTGCGCTTCGAGATCGTGCCGACGGCATTGTCGGCAGACGCGGCGGCCGCTTTAAGGGTGTCGGTGGGCAGTCCCGGATTGCGCATCGCCCGGGTCAATTACGACCAGCACGGGCGGCTGATCGATTGTGACCTGGAGTTCTGGCGCCATGATGCGATTCATGTCGGGGTCGATGTGGCCTGAACCGGGCCACCGCGGGCCTCGCAGCCTTATCCGAAACGGTAGATGTCCATGCCCAGCGCGCCCAGGGTGAACCCTATGTGGGCGATGCTGAACTGCCCCCCGGCACTG
The DNA here is from genome assembly GCF_035064975.1 of Pseudomonas sp. YuFO20. Taxonomy (NCBI): domain Bacteria; kingdom Pseudomonadati; phylum Pseudomonadota; class Gammaproteobacteria; order Pseudomonadales; family Pseudomonadaceae; genus Pseudomonas; species Pseudomonas sp. YuFO20. Next base: position 66,498 of record NZ_JAXDEO010000015.1, on the reverse strand, counting down.
CGGGCAAAGTACAACGGCAGCAAGTGTTCATCGCTGGGATGGTTGCGCACGGCGTTCGGTGCCTGCCGGCGATAGTCGTGCAGGGCGGCCTCATCCTTTGCCGCGAGCTTGTCGATCATCCAGTCGCGAAATTCCCGGGCCCAGGGTTCGACACTCTCCGGGCCGGCATGCCAGTCCAGCTCTCGCAGGTTGTGGGTGATGCTGCCGGAACCGATCAACAGCACGCCCTGTTCGCGCAAGCCGGCCAACGCCTGGCCCACACGGGCCTGCAAGGCCGGGCCGCCTCGAGTAGGCAGTGAAACCTGGACAATCGGGATGTCGGCCTGGGGATACATCAACGACAGCGGCACCCAGACGCCATGGTCGAACGGTCGTGTGCTGTCGATGCGGGCGGGAAGGGCACTGGCGCGCAACAGTTCGACCACCCGTTCGGCCAGCCCGGGGTTACCAGGAGCCGGATATTGCACCTCGAACAAAGCCTTTGGAAAACCGCCGAAGTCATGCCAGGTGTCCGGCTGCGGGTTGCCGCCCACCAGCAGTTCATCGCTTTCCCAGTGTGCGGAGACAATCACGATGGCATCCGGCCTGGGCATCTCTGCGGCTAGGCGAGCCAGGGCCGGTCCGCTGGCGCCCGGTTCCAGGGCCAGCATCGGCGAACCATGGGATATGTACAGGCTGGGGAACATGGATGAGCTCCTGGGAGTTAAGATGGCGTCATCTTCTGTCAGATCATTGATCTAAATCTAATATAAGTTTTAGGGTGTTTTGATCGAATTTTCGGGGTTATTTATGCAGCCGGAGTTTTGGCACAAGAAGTGGGCGTCGAATCAGATCGGCTTTCACTTGCCGCAAGTTAATCCTTATCTGCAACGGTTTTGGCCGCAGTTGGGTGTGGAGGACGGCGCTCGCGTGCTGGTGCCGTTGTGCGGCAAGAGCCTGGATTTGTTGTGGCTCGCCCGCGAAGGTCATGAGGTGTTGGGCATCGAGTTGTCGGAGAAGGCCATCGAGGACTTCTTCAATGAGCACCATTTCGACCCTGATGTCAGTGAGCAGGGCCCGTTCAAGGTTTATCGGGCTGGCTCGATCGAGCTGTGGTGCGGTGACTTTTTCGACCTGACGGCTGGTGATGTGGCCGATTGCGCCGCGCTTTACGACCGTGCCGCGCTGATCGCGCTGCCGTCACCCATGCGTGAGCAATACGCCGCGCACCTGACGCGGATTGTGCCGAAGGATGCGCTTGGGTTGTTGATCACGCTGGATTACGACCAGGCGCAGATGCCCGGTCCGCCGTTTGCCGTGCTCGATGAAGAGGTGCAGCGCTTGTTCGGTGCTGCGTGGACGCTGAAGATCCTTGAAGACCAGGATGTGCTGAGCGAGAGCGGGAAGTTTCTGGAGGCAGGCGTTACGCGGCTTGAGGAGCGGGTGTATCGGGTTTCCAGCTGATAGGTTGTATCGCCAGTGCCGGCCCCTTCGCGAGCAAGCCCGCTCCCACAGGAGACCTCATTCATCTTGATGACTCGGTCAACTGTGGGAGCGGGCTTGCTCGCGAAGGGGCCCTGATAGCACCGCATAAATCAGCAGACAAAAAAAGGCCCGCATTGCTGCGGGCCTTTTCATTTTGCCGTGAAGCTTCTTAGCCGCGACGACGCGCAAGTGCGTCAATGCGCTCTTCCAGCGGCGGGTGGCTCATGAACATGCGGGCAAAGCCCTGTTTGATGCCACCGTTGATGCCGAAGGCGTTCAAGGTGTCAGGCATGTGCACCGGCAGGCCCTGTTCCGCACGCAGGCGTTGCAACGCGCCAATCATCGCGGCGGTGCCGGCCAGGTTGGCACCGGCTTCGTCGGCACGGAATTCGCGTTTGCGCGAGAACCACATGACGATGGCGCTGGCCAGGATACCCAGGACCAGTTCGGCGAAGATGGTCGCCACGTAGTAGGCAATGCCCTGGCCTTCTTCGTTCTTGAAGATCACCTTGTCGACAAAGTTGCCGATGATCCGTGCGAAGAACATCACGAAGGTGTTCACCACGCCCTGGATCAACGCCAGGGTGACCATGTCGCCATTGGCCACGTGGCCGATTTCGTGGGCCAGGACGGCTTTCACTTCATCCGGCGAGAAACGTTCCAGCAGGCCCTGGCTGACGGCGACCAGTGCGTCGTTCTTGTTCCAGCCGGTGGCGAAGGCGTTCGCCTCATAGGCCGGGAAGATCCCGACTTCGGGCATCTTGATCCCGGCTTCGCGGGACAGTTGCTCGACCGTTTGCAGCAGCCATTGCTCGTGACGCGTGCGCGGCTGGCTGATGATTTGGGTGCTGGTGCTCATCTTCGCCATCCACTTGGAGATGAACAGCGAGAACAGGGAACCGGCGAAACCGAAGACCGCACAGAAAATCAGCAGCTGATTGAGGTTGAGATCAACCCCATTGGCCGCCATGAACCCGTTGAAGCCGAAAAGGCTCAGGGTGATGCTGGCAATCAGCACGACCGCCAGGTTAGTGGCCAAGAACAGCAGGATGCGCATCATGGTTGTAGAAATCTCCTCATGCTAAAGATGTAGCGTACTGCGGGGTATATAAGGTGCTGCACCGGGGTATTCAACCAAGTGACTATTTCAAACTGTGTCCTACAGCAAAAGCGTAGCTGGTTGCAGGGCATTTCCGACGTGGGACGGCGAAGTTGTTTGTCAGGCCACCGGCGGCTGGGTGCCCGTGGTTACTCGACGTGACCAGGCAATGTGGCATTGCACAGGCATCGAGGCAGCAGTCATCGGTAGGACGTAATCATGTGTTGCAGAATGAATCACCGTGCGATGTTTCCGCCATCGCACGGTGACAGGCCGCTTACTGGCGGTAGGACTTGAGGAAATTGCCGATGCGTCCGATGGCCATGTCCAGGTCATCGACGCGCGGCAGGGTCACGACGCGGAAGTGGTCGGGCCATGGCCAGTTGAAGGCTGTGCCTTGCACCACCAGCAGCTTCTCGGAGAGCAGCAGGTCGAGGACGAACTTTTCGTCGTTGTGGATCGGGCAGACCTTCGGGTCGATCCGCGGGAAGGCATATAGCGCGCCCATCGGCTTGACGCAGCTCACCCCGGGAATGTCGTTGAGCAGTTCCCAGGTGCGGTTACGCTGTTCCAGCAGGCGCCCTTGCGGCAGCACCAGATCGTTGATGCTCTGATAGCCACCCAGCGCGGTCTGGATCGCGTGCTGGCTCGGCACGTTGGCGCACAGGCGCATGTTGGCCAGCATGTCGATGCCTTCGATGTAGCTCTGGGCGTGTTGTTTCGGTCCGGAAATGGCGATCCAGCCGGAACGGAAACCGGCCACTCGATAGGACTTGGACAGGCCGTTGAAGGTCAGGCACAGCAGGTCCGGCGCCAGCGAAGCGGTGCAGATGTGCACGGCATCGTCGTAGAGGATCTTGTCGTAGATCTCGTCGGAAAACACCACCAGGTTGTGCTGGCGGGCCAGTTCCAGCATGCCCAGCAGTACTTCTTTCGAATACACCGCACCGGTCGGGTTGTTCGGGTTGATGATCACCAGGGCCTTGGTGTTCGGGGTGATCTTGGCCTTGATGTCGGCCAGGTCCGGCCACCAGTTGGCCTGCTCGTCGCACAGATAATGCACCGGGTTACCGCCCGACAGGCTCACCGCGGCGGTCCACAACGGGTAGTCGGGAGCCGGTACCAGCACTTCGTCGCCGTTGTTGAGCAGGGCCTGCATCGACATCACGATCAGCTCGGAAACGCCGTTGCCCAGGTAGATGTCCTCGATGCCGACACCTTCCACCTGCTTTTGCTGGTAGTACTGCATGACGGCCTTGCGCGCGCTGAACAGGCCCTTGGAGTCGCTGTAGCCCTGGGCGGTCGGCAGGTTGCGGATCACGTCCTGGAGGATTTCGTCCGGCGCTTCGAAACCAAAGGGCGCCGGGTTGCCGATGTTCAGCTTGAGGATGCGATGGCCTTCCTCTTCCAGGCGTTTGGCGTGCTTGAGCACTGGGCCGCGAATGTCATAGCAGACGTTGGCGAGCTTGTTCGATTTGCTGACCTGCATGGCGATGTGTTCCCGAAAATGAACGATCCAGGCGGCGTGTGGACAACCGTGCTGGGAAACCTGCGTTATCACACAGGCCTGGCGCCTTGAGAGGCAGCACCCATAAATCCGTTTGAATGCGCGTGGTCTGGCTGCCAGACTGGCGTTTGACGAGGCGCAATCATACGTGCCGCCCGATCCGTGGAAAAGGTACAGATCGGGCTTTTTCAGCTGCTGAGGTGTGATGATGGAAAAGTTGGAAAAATCCCTGGAAGAATGGAAGGCCATGCTCGATCCAGAGCAGTACAACGTTTGCCGGCTCAAGGGCACCGAGCGCCCGTTTTCCGGCAAGTACAACGGCACCAAGACCGATGGTGTCTATCATTGCATCTGCTGCAACGAGCCGTTGTTCGACTCCGCCACCAAGTTCGATTCCGGTTGCGGCTGGCCGAGTTTCTACGCGCCGATCGGTGACAGTGCGATGGTCGAGATCCGTGATGTCAGTCACGGCATGATCCGTACCGAAGTGGTCTGCGCCAAATGTGACGCGCATTTGGGCCACGTATTCCCCGATGGCCCGCCGCCGACCGGGTTGCGTTATTGCATCAACTCCGTGTGCCTGGACCTGGTACCCCGCGAATAAGATCACCTCGATTCTCTGTAGGAGCCGGCTTGCTGGCGATAGCGGTGGATTTGACACACCGCGGCGTGCCGATCGCCAGCAAGCCGGCTCCTCCAGGTTTGGCGCTCGATTAATTACATTGCACACAATTCAATTGCTCGCTATGTTTGTCAAATCACCCCCATCTAGAGCGCCCCAATCATGAGCGACAATCTCCTCAGCATCCCTTGCACCACCATCAAGGGCGAACAGAAAACCCTGGCGGATTACGCCGGCAAGGCCGTGCTGGTGGTCAACACCGCCAGCAAATGCGGTTTCACCCCGCAATACAAAGGCCTTGAAGAGCTGTGGCAGACCTACAAGGACCAGGGCCTGGTGGTACTGGGCTTTCCCTGCAATCAGTTCGGCAAGCAGGAGCCGGGTAACGAAGGGGCGATCAGCGAGTTCTGCGAGCTCAACTACGGAGTCAGTTTCCCGCTGTTCAAGAAAATCGAAGTCAATGGCGACGGTGCCCATCCATTGTTCGTGCAGCTGAAAAAGCGTGCGCCGGGTGTGCTCGGTTCCCAGGGCATCAAGTGGAACTTCACCAAGTTCCTGATCGGCAAGGACGGCCAGTTGGTCAAGCGCTTCGCGCCGGCGACCAAGCCGCAGGACTTGAGCAGCGAGATCGAAGCCCTGCTCAAATGAACACCTTGTCCGTTGATTCGCTGAGCCTCGACAGCCAGCTCTGCTTCAAACTGTATGCCGCGTCCCGGGCGGTGATTCGCGCCTACAAGCCGATGCTCGATCAGTTGGGCCTGACTTACCCGCAGTACCTGGCGATGCTGGTGTTGTGGGAATGGCAGGCAACAGCCCCGGAGCAGCCCACGGTCAAGGCCCTGGGCGAACGCCTGGCGCTGGATTCCGGCACGCTGACGCCGTTGCTCAAGCGTCTTGAGCAATTGCAGCTGGTTCAGCGCCAGCGCTCGGCGCGGGATGAGCGGGAGGTGCACCTGAGCCTGTCGCCCCAGGGCACGGCGCTGCGTGATCAGGTCGGCCCGCTCAAGGCCCGCCTGTTGTGCGACAGCGGCGTGGACCTGGATCGCCTGAATGAGCTGCGCGACGGCCTGGATCACTTGTTGGGGCAGATCAAGGCGCTGTCGTAGCCGGTATCCACACATCCAGCAGGGCGGCCAGCTCTTCTCGACGAAAAGGTTTGGCCAGGTAGTCGCTCATGCCCGCCGCACGGCAGCGTTCGCGCTCTTCGGACATGGCGTTGGCGGTCAGGGCGACGATGGGTAACTGCGGCCAGCGACCGCTGCGACGGATTTGCCGACTGGCCTCATAGCCATCCATGACCGGCATGTTGCAGTCCATCAGCACCAGATCGAAGTCGCGGCTCTCCAATTGATCCAGCGCTTCGGCGCCGTGCGCGGCGACGGTCACGTCGCAACCGAGTTTGCCCAGCATGCCCTTGGCCACCAGCTGGTTGACCGGGTTGTCCTCGACCAGCAGCACCCGCGCCCGACGCTGCGCGAGGGTGGCGTCGACCCGGGTATCGCTGGGGGTGTCGGTTTGCACCAGGAGGATTCGCTGCAAGGTCTGGTGTAGCGCATTGCGTGCCAAAGGACGGGCCTGCTGCTGCAAGGGGGCGAGGGCGCTGGCCTCTTCGCTGGGCAGGAAGCTGCCGTAAGCGGTCACCAGCAGGATCGGCGCGCAGATGGTGGGGCGCAGGTTGAACAGGCACTCGGGGCAATCGGTGATCAGCACATCGGGGTCCAGACCGAGCAATGAGTCATCGATCGTGCGCTGTTGATAATCGAGCCCCCAACCAGGCAATACACTTTTCAGCAGTTCCGCCAGGCCGCTGCCGGCGGCGGTAATTGCCACGATTTTGCCCTGCAGGGGGGCCGGGGCCAGTGCCCGGGTATGACTGGGCAGCGGCAGTTGCGCGCAGAACTGGCTGCCGAAACCGGCTTCAGAACTGATGGTGAGGCGACCTTGCATGGCTTCGCACAGGTTGTAGGTCAGGGCCAGGCCCAAGCCGGTGCCGCCGAATTGTCGGGTGATGCCGGCACCCGCCTGGGTAAAGGGCTGGAAGATCTTGACCTGAGCCTCCCGCGGGATGCCGATGCCCGTGTCGCAGACTTCGATGCTGACGCCATCCTTATAGGTCGACAGTCGCACATCGACCCGGCCGAAACGGGTGAACTTGAGCGCATTGGACAGCAGGTTGCTGACGATCTGCCGCACCCTTGTCGGATCGCCGAGCACCAGCGCAGGAAAGTCCGGGTCGATCAGGCAGGTCAGTTCGACACTCGGCGCGGCGTTCTGTGACAGCAGGTTGGCGGTGTCCTCGACCAGCGAGCCCAGGTCGAACGGGATGTGTTCGAGTTCGAGTTGGCCGGCGTCGAATTTCGACAGGTCGAGGATATCGTTGAGCAACTCCACCAGGACTTTGCCCGAGTCATGGGCGATGGCCAGCTGTTGCTGTTGCTCGGCATTCAGCGGGCCGTCCAGCGACAGCGCGATCATGCCCAGCAGGCCATTGAGGGGCGTGCGGATTTCGTGGCTCATGTTGGCCAGGAACACCGAGCGCGCTTCGGCCATGTCCAGGGCGGTGCTGCGAGCGACTTCCAGCTCCTGATTGGATTGACTGAGCCGGGCATTGATGGCCTTGAGCTCGGTCGTGCGCGCCGACACGATGTTTTCCAGCTGGGCAAGATAGTCGGTCAGGCGATTTTCGGCGTTGCGTCGCTGCTGGATTTCGGTGGCGATGTTTTCGAATTGCTGGTTGGCAACTTTCACCAGCACGCCGATTTCATCGTTGGCGTGTCCCGCCGGGCATTCCAGCGACGTCGGCTCCGAACTGCGCGGATCGCGGCCGCTGAGTTCGCGGATGACCCGCACCAACGGCTTGGTCAGCATCACGTAGAACAGCGCCAGGAGGATGCCACTCAGCAGCAGGCTGCGGGCGAAACCGTTGATCAGGGTGACCTCGGCCCGGCGCAGGAAGCGGTAACCGAATGAGTAAGTGTCGACGTCCAGTTGCAGGGTGCCCAGGGATTCGCCGGGCAAATGATCCAGGTACAGGCGGTCTTCGAACTGCCGATTGGCCCCGAATAGCAGGTCACTCAATACCCGATAGCCGCTTTGCAGGCCGGGACGCTTGACGTTGGCCAGGATATTGCCGTTGTTGTCGGTCAGTTTCGCACCAATGATCGCGGGCGAGCGCAGCAGGCCCAGGGTCAGTTCCTGGGCGAGTTCGGCGTCGATGTTGTAGGCGATGCGCGAGGCGGGGTTGTGGCTGATTTCGAGCAGAGACAGTATTTCACGGTTGATGGAGGCGTCTTCGCTGGCATAATCGATGCCTATTTGCAGCACGCTGAGCAGCATACCCAGGACGAAACCGACCAGCACGGTGAGCCGCGCCTGTTTGTAAGACAGGCGGTTGGTGAACTTGATATCCATGGGGTGCTGAATCACTTCCGTTTTCCTTCGCTGCTCAAGCATAGTCGATCATGCAGGGTGTTCCCATGAGCCCTGCCATAGGGCGGTTGACCGTTCATCGAACGCTGTATGTCGTATCTGTATCGCCATCATTACTGTGAACGTGCCCGAGGAGAAGACGTGGATTCCCGATTGAATGCTTTTCTTGAACGTGCCGATGCCGTTCTGGCCCGTATCGAACCGCTGCTGCCCACCCCTCGGCAAGCCATCGACTGGACCCATTGCCTGGCTGCGCGCTGGCAGCGCGAGGGACGCAGCGGTTTTCTGCTGCCGCTGCAGGTCAGCCTGGACATGCGCCTGAGCGACCTGATCGGCGTCGATCGCCAGGTTGAGCAACTGGGGCGTAATACCCGCCAGTTCCTCGATGGCATGCCGGCCAACCATGCGCTGCTCTGGGGTTCGCGCGGCACCGGTAAATCGTCGCTGGTGCGCGCCTTGCTGGCCGAGCACGCCCAGGCCGGTCTGCGCCTGATTGAAATCGAACGCGATCACCTGGCGGACTTGCCGCGGGTGGTCGAACAGATCGCCAAGCTGCCGCAGCGTTTCGTGCTGTTCTGCGATGACCTGTCGTTCGAGTCGGGCGAAGGCGATTATCGCGTACTCAAGAGCGTACTCGACGGTTCGCTCGAACAGGCGCCGGACAACGTGTTGCTCTACGCCACGTCTAACCGTCGCCACCTGGTGCCGGAAAAGGAAAGCGATAACGAAAACTGGAAACGCGTCGATGGCGAATTGCACCCCAGCGAGGCGGTGGAAGACAAGATCGCGCTGTCGGACCGTTTCGGCCTGTGGCTGTCGTTCTATCCGTTCACCCAGGAGCACTTCCTGAACGTGGTCGAGCACTGGATCGGCCAGTTGGCCGACAAGGCCGGCCTGCCGTGGCAGCGCACCGAAGAGCTGGACATCCTCGCGGTGCGCTGGGCCACCGGGCGGGGCAATCGCAACGGACGTTGCGCGTATCAATTTGCCCGCTATTGGGTGGGGCTCAAACTGTTGGAGCACAAGGCATGATCGATTTACAAAACAGCGGCCAGGGGCTCGAGGGCTACGGCATGCTGCACGCGCAGCTGGAATCCTTGCTGGCGGACGAGCGCGATTTCATTGCCAACGCCGCGCAGTTTTCGGCGTTCCTGTTCAATCAGCTCGAGGGCTTGAACTGGGCCGGGTTCTACCTCAATCGTAACGAAGAGCTGGTGCTGGGCCCGTTTCAAGGGCAGATCGCCTGCGTGCGGATTCCGTTCGGTCGGGGCGTGTGCGGCACGGCGGCGGCGACCTTGCAGACCCAGCGCGTCGAAGACGTGCACGCGTTTGCCGGGCATATCGCCTGCGACAGTGCATCGAACAGCGAACTGGTGGTGCCCCTGGTCAAGGACGGTCGCCTGATCGGCGTACTCGACCTCGACAGCCCGCAACTGGCGCGTTTCACCTTGCAGGATCAGGCCGGTATCGAGCAGCTGGCGGCTATCTTCCTGCGCCTGACCGACTGCTGATCAGCCTTTCAAGCCTGCCTTGACCAGCAGGCTTGAGGTATCCACGGCATCGATCTGCCCTGGATCGAGGAAGCGCCGGGCGTACTGCAGATAGATCTGTGCGTTGATGAACAGCTCGAACAACTGCGGGTCGATGTGCGCATCCCGGCACATGTTGGCCATGATGCCCAGCGCTTCGCTCAGGGTCTTGGCTTTCTTGTAGGGGCGGTCGGCGGCGGTCAGCGCCTCGAAGATATCGGCAATCGCCATCATCCGCGCCGGCAGGCTCATCTGCTCACGCTTCAAGCGTTTCGGATAACCCGTGCCGTCCATTTTTTCGTGGTGGCCGCCGGCGATCTCCGCGACATTGCCCAGGTGTTCGGGGAAGGGCAGTTGGCTGAGCATCAGGATCGTCTGCACCATGTGGTGGTTGATGATGTAGCGCTCCTCAGAGGTCAAGGTGCCTCGGGTTATGCTCAGGTTGTAGAGCTCGCCGCGGTTGTACTTGTAGCGCGGGACATCGAGCTTGAAACCCCAGGGGTTGTCCTCGGCAATCAATTCGGCTTCGGCGCGTTCGAACAGATGCTCGGGCCGGTCCGCCAGCAACGCCTCGCGGACCGGCAGCGTGGGTGCCGGCGTACGCGCCTGGCGCTGGTTTTCTTCCCAGGAAACACCCAGCCGGTCATCCAGGGTTCGCGTCCAGGTGCGATGCGCGATGCTGCGCAAACGCTGCAGGTCGGCTTCGGCCATGGCCTCGCCGCCCAGGTTGCAGCGGGCGATGAAGGCGAAATCCTCATCGAGCGCCCTCAGGCTGGCCTCTCGCTGTTGCGCCAGCTGTTGCTCGTCGCCACCTTGGGCAATGGCTTGCCAATAGTCGATCCAGGCATCGCGCTTGAGCACTTCGAAGCGGGTGCGTATTTCGTGGATGCGGTCGTTCAGGGTTTCCAGTTTGGTGGCTTTGTCGACCACGTATTCCGGGGTCGTCACCTTGCCGCAGTCGTGCAGCCAGGCGGCGATGTGCAGCGCCTCCCACTCATCGTCCGTGGGCTGATAGCCGCGAAAGGCCGGGTCCTGGCTGGCGGCCGCGGCCTGGGCGAGCATCAGTGTCAGGGCCGGGACTCGCTCGCAATGGCCACCGGTGTAGGGGCTCTTGGCATCTATCGCGCCGGCCAGCAGTTTGATGAAGGCGTCCAGCAGCTGTTTTTGCCGGTCTTGCAAGCGCTGGCTTTCGATACTCACGGCGGCCGCACCGGATACTGCCTGGAGGAACGCGATGCGGTCGGGACGCAGTTTGTCCAGGTCGCTCTGGTTGCCGCTGTCGGCCAGCAGAAACACCAGCAGGCCCACGGTTTCGTTGTGACGATTGTGCAAGCGGATGCCGATCAGGTGAACTCGGGGACAGGCCATGGCCAGCAGGACTTTCTGCAGGTCTCCCGCCTGTTCGAAGCCCAGATGGGAGACGACGTTGTCGGCCGTCGATAGCTGCTGCAGCCAGGCGGGGCTGTGCGCATCATGAAGCCCGTGTGCGCTGAGGTCGAAAGACGACAGAGTTTGTGCCGTGTCGTTGATCACCAGGCCCTGGGGTTCCATAAGATCGCCATCCCCTTCGCGCAGGTAGATCAGGCCGGCCTGGGCCTGGCCAATCCTGACCGTTTCAAACAGCACCCGCTGCAGCAATGGGGCAAACCGGGTCTCGGCGCTCAGGCTGTCGGTGATCTGGAAGAAACTCGCCAGGGTGTCTTTCATGCGCGCCATGGACAGGCTCAACTGGTCGACCTCGAGCACCGGAGAGCGACGGGCGGCGGGAAAATTGAAATCGAAGCTGCGAATGGCATCCGCCTCCTGCACCAGGGCGCGCAGGGGCTTGACCAGGATCCTGGACGTCAGCCATCCCAATGGCACGCACAACAACAGGGTCGCCAGAGTAATCAGCGCGCCCTGCCAGCGCATGCGATAGGCGTCGGCAAGCAATTCATCTTCCGGTACCAGCATCGCCAGTTGCAGCCCCTGGGGGCCGCCTTCCTGCATGCTGCTGCGGGCAACGATCCAGCTACGGCCCATGGCCGTCAGGCGATTGCCAGGCCTGGGGTTGTCGAGCAGTGCTTTCAGACCGGGACTCAGGTCGGCGGCCTTGGCCAGGCGGGCGGTTTGATCGTCGACGATCAGGCGACGACTGTCGGGATAAGCGATGGCATTGCCCTGGGCATCGAACAGGACGATCTCGGTCGCCGGTGTCACCACATGTTTGGCCAAGGTGGCCGAGAGCTCGGCCAGGGTCAGGTCGGCAGCGATCACCGCATGCTCGCCGCTACGCCGTGCCAAGGTGGTGCCGACATGGTGGGTCGAGAAAAAGACGTAGGGTTCGGTGGTGATCTGGTCGACATCCTGGCTGGCACTGGTGAACCAGGCCCGGCTACGCGGATCATAGGTTTCGTCGAGATTGTCCTGACGACCGAGGAGCGTCAGGTCCTGATCGAAAAACAAGGATTGCGAATGCACCTGGCCGCTGCTGTTTCGCTCGATGCTCCATACCTGGTAGGCCGCGGTATCCGGGGCCTTGAGCAGCGCTTTCAGGTCTGGCGTGCGCAGCGGGCGAACCATGAAAAAGTCACCGTTGTCGTATCCCAGGTACAACGAAGCCAGGTCGGGGTTGTCCTTGAGCGACTGGCTGAAAGGCTGGAGCAGCGCCAGGCGCTGTTGCAGGTCGAGGGCCTGGGCTGCGGGGTTGTGCCGCAACAGGCTCAACAGATGCCGAATCGGCTCATAGGTGGCGTGCAGGTCCAGGCGCACATCCTGCTCGATTCGACTGAACAGCTTTTCGCTGCTCGAAAGAATGATCTGAGTGGTTTGCCGGTAGTGGAAAATGCCCAGCACGACCCCGGTCAGCAACAGCAGCAAAGTGAACATCACGCTGATATGAACGTGCAGGGGAAATCGCCGTTGATCCGGGCGCAGTGGGCTGGGCATGCAGGTCACTCCGTGATGGTTAACACACTGCTCCGGGTCCAAGCATAGTTAAGGCTCGGGTATTGTGCCTTTGTCGTTTTGTCCGATTTGTTGCAGCAATGCCTGTTCCAGTTCGAGCAGGGCGCGCTCCACGGCGTCGCAGTATTTGGCAACGTTCTCAGGGGAGAAGCGCTCATGGCAGGTGGCTTCGAGCGCCTCGCAGCTGTCGATCAACCGGGTGGCCTGAACGATTCGGGCGGCGCCCTTGATTTTATGGGCTATGTCGAGAAAGGCCTGCGGGTCCGGGGTGTCGGACAGTGCCAGCAGTTCCTGTCGATCCAGGCGGTTGCTGTTCAACAGTTCGGTCAGCAGGCGCAGGTCCAGCGCCGGGTCGCCCCCGGTCAACAAATGCAAGCCTTGCAGGCTGAAGGCCGGGGCCACGACCCTGGGCTTGATTTCCTTTATTCCCTTGATGCCCGTGACCCATTGACTCAAGGCGGCCAGGGACAGGGGCTTGAACAGGCAGTCGTCCATCCCGGCCTGTTTGCAGCGTTGAACTTCTTCCGGCTGAGCGTTGGCGGTAAAGCCCAGGAGGGTGCAGCGCGGCTGTTGAGTGTGTTGTTCGTGTCGACGAATGGCCTGGGCCAGTTCATACCCATTCATGACTGGCATGTTGCAATCGGCGACCACCAGGTCGAAGGCGGCGGATTTCCATGCGTCCAATCCAGCCTGGCCGTCCGCCGCGACACTGAATCGATGACCCAGGAACTCAAGCTGCTGGCACATCAGCAAGCGATTGGCCGCGTGGTCGTCGACCACCAGCACATTCAAGGGGATTGTCGCGCAGTAGATCGGAGGCTCGGCGGTTTGCGCCCTGGAGTCGCGAGGCAGTGTGGATAACGGCAACGAAATCCTTACCCGGGTACCGACGCCCGGCTGGCTGCTCAACTGCAGGCTGCCGTTCATCATTTCGCACAGGCTGCGACTGATCACCAGTCCAAGCCCGGCACCGCCCCGTGCCGACTGCCCGGTATTGGCGGCTTGAGCGAAAGGTTCGAACAGGCGTTGCTGATCCTCATGACTGATCCCCGGGCCGCTGTCTTCGACCAGCAACAGCATGTGCGCCCGGTCAGCCTCGCTGCTCAGGTCCAGGGTCACAATAATCCTGACCTGGCCGTGCTCGGTAAACTTGATGGCATTGCTGACCAGGTTCGACAACACCTGCTTGAAGCGCAGGGGATCGAGCAACACGTCGATAGCCGGATTGGCCGGGTTGAATTGCAGTTGCAACTCGAGTCCCTTTTGCCGGGCCAGCCCATCGAAGATACGCGCTACCGACGCCACGATTTCCTCCGGGTTGACCCGTTCCGGGTTCAGGCTCAGGTGCCCGGACTCGATGCGCGCAATATCGAGAATGTCCCCGATCAGTTCCAGCAGGTCCTTTGCCGAGTGGTACGCCACATCAATGGCGGGACGATCCGGGTGGTGTTGTTCGATGCGCTTGAGCGTCAGTTCGAGCATGCCGATGACGGCATTCATCGGGGTGCGGATTTCATGGCTCATGGTGGCCAGGAACGTGCTCTTGGCCCGGTTGGCTTCGTCGGCGCGCTCTTTGGCGCATCGCAGGTCATCGAACAATTGGCGCCGTTCGCTGATGTCGATCCAGCCGCCAATGATGCCTTGCACCTCACCGCTCGAGTCGCGGTAGGGAAGAATCCAGTGATAGATGGTCAACCGGCGACCGCCAATGTGCAGCGCACGGTCAAGGATCATCGGCGTGCCTTCGGCCACCACACGCTGGTAATCGGCCTGGTACTCGCGCGCTTCGAAGGCGTTACTCATGGTGCCCTGGATCACGCTTTTGCCGATCACGTCTTCGCGTTTTGCGTTAAAGGCGCGCAGGTAGCTGTCGTTGCAACTTTGCAGCAGTCCTTGACGATCACGCACATAGATCGGGTGAGGCGTGCCGTTGACCAGTGAACGCATGAACTCGAATTGATCGTTCAGCGCTCGTTCGGCCGCCTTGCGCTGGTTGATCTGGCGCCGCATGTAGGCGTTCCAGGTCACGGAGATCAGCAACAGCAAGCCGGCGCCGATCACGATCTGATAGAACACCCGCTGATATTGGCGCCAGGTGTTTTGCGAGGAGGCCGAATAGCCGCGCCAGCGACTGTTGATGACGCCCAGCTCCTGCGGCGCGATGCTCAACAGTGCCTTGTTGAGGATGTCATTGAGTTCCTTGGCCTCGCGCCCCGTTGCCAGGGAGAACGCCGCCTGCTGGGTGCCTATGGTGGTGCTGATTTGCAGCTCGGTTTCGAACAGTTGCGAGGCGATGAAGTAGTTGGCGATCACCAGTGAATTCACCGCTCCTTCAACCCGGCCTTCGGCGAGCATTTCCACGGCGCTGAAGGCGTCCGGGGTCTGGATCAACCTGATCTGCGGGAACTCGCTGCGCAGATAGTCCATAAGCGGGTTGCCGCGGGCAATGGCCAGGCTTTTGTTCTTGAGCTGTGCAAGGTTTGTCGGACTGTCGTGCGCCTTGCGTGTCAGCAGGACATAGGAGTTCTGCAGGTACGGGCGGGTAAAGTTCAGCAAGGTATCCCGTTGTGCACTAGGGAGCATCGCGGCGATCAGATCGGCTTGATCGGTGTTGATTCGCTTGATCATGTCGCTGTCGCTACGGCTGCGCTGAACGTCGAAGCGCAGGCCGGTGCGCAATCTGATCAGCTCAAGCAAATCCGCGGCAATCCCGCGAAAGTTACCGGCACTGTCAAAAAACGTCAGCGGCGCATAGGCCTCATTGACGACTACCCGGACCACTGGATGTTGCGCCAGCCAGCGCTCCTCACTGTAACTGAGCTGCAGTTTTTGATCGGTGAGCAGGATATCGCTACCGGCGCTCCAGCGTTTGGCGATGTTTTCCCGTTCGCTGGCGGGGATGGCCATGAGCGTCGTATTGATGATGGCGAGCAGTTGAGGATTGTTCCTGTGCACGGCAAAGCTGAAACCATGGGCTTCGTGCTTGCCGAAACTGGCCATGCGAATATTGTTCAGATAACCCTTGTTGATCATGTAATGGGTTGAAATGGTGTCGCCGAGAAAAACATCGGCCTGGCCGAAAGCCACTGCATTGATCGCGTTCTGGTAGGACGGGTAGGCGTCGATGATTGCCTTCGGGTAAAGGGCCTTGACCTCCTCCAGGGGCAGGTAGTGATACACCATGCTGAGCCGCAAACCGGCCAGGCCATCATTGAGCGGCCGGGTTTCGCCTTCACGTGTCACCAGCACCGGTTGATCGACCGCATAGGGTGTGGAAAGCGCGATGTCGTCATTGTTCGCTTCGAATCCGTTGGCGGTGCCCAGCAGGTCGACCTCGCCTTTTTCGAGCGCTTCGATCGCCGCTCCCCGGGAGGCGAAGCGTTGAACCTTGACGGGCAGGCCGAGGGCCTCGCCGAGTATGCCCGCGTAGTCGGCGGTAAACCCTTCATATTCACGGCCGCTGCTGGTCAGGTCGAAAGGGGGGTAGTCGGGTGCCGAGGTGCCGAGGATCAGCTCACGTTTACCCTCGACCCATTGTCGTTGTGATTGATCCAGCTGGACTTCCAGGTGCAGGGGCGCTGAACGACTGAGCAAGGCGTATTGTTCATGCTCCTGCGCGGCGTACAGCTCGGTGCACAGGCACAAGCCCGTGGACATGATCAGCAGATAGTCCTTCAAGCGGCTGGGCATTCTGTGCCTCACACTAACGCGTTACGTTTTGCCATCTCGATGAGTTCAACCAGGGATTTGGCCTTGAGTTTCTGCATGAGTCGTTTTTTATAAGTGCTGACGGTCTTGTTACTCAGGAACATGCCTTTGGCGATTTCCTTGTTACTGCGACCCTGGGCAAAAAGTTGCAATACCATGAGTTCCCGGTCATTGACTGACTTGAACAGTTCAAGTTCGGCGCACCGCGCTTCGTCACCACGGGCAGGGTTCAAGGCTTCACTGGGAAAGTAGTTATAACCGGACAGTACCGCTTTGATGGCGCTCACCAGCTCACTTAGATCTTCCTGTTTGCATACATAACCCGAGGCACCGGATTGCATGCAGCGGATACCGAATAATGTCGGGCATTGTGCAGTCAATACCAGGATTCTCAGGGGTGTACTCATTGCGTTGAAACGGGCAAGCACTTCCAGGCCATCCAGTTTGGGAATGCTGATATCGAGGATGACCAGGTCGGGCATGCATTCACGCACCATCTGCATGGCATCGACACCATTATCGGTTTCACCAACGACCTTGTAGCCCTCGTGTTCCAGCAACATGCGAACGGCAAGGCGGATGACAGGATGATCGTCGACAATAAAAACGGAGTTCATAATCAAATCCCTGCGAGCTCGGATAAAGCGCGCACCTTAGCTCAGATAGTTAGGGGGACGTATGAACTGACGGGTCTGTCGTAGCAATATAGGAATGTTCCTACATGCGAAAAGGAAATGGATTACGTGTCAATCGGTATTTTTTGGTAAGTTGCCACAAAAGATGTTGCTGTTTAGTTATTGGGAGCAGGGTGGTGATATGTGGGTTACACACTTTTTAAAGGCGCTTGGTTGCAGGATGACGGTATCAGTTTCAATAAGTATCTCAGCTCGCACTGTTTTAATGGTTTTATCAAGCAGCCAAGTAATGGCAATCCATTGACGAGGGCCAGATTTTCAAGTTCGCCCAGTTCATTGGATGTCAGGCTGCTTAGAAGTATGGCCTGCTTGATCAGCCCCTGGTGGCTGGCGATTGATATCAGGTCGATGCCGCAAACATCGGGCAGGCATTGGTCGCATAACAGGATGTCGAAGGGCTGCTCGGCGCTGAGCATGTGGTGCAAGGCGCTCCTGGCACAATCGCTGGTGGTCAAGTGAGTGAAGCCGTAACTCTCGAGCAGACATTGGGTGGCCCTGAGCTGAAACGGATGGTCCTCCACCAGCATGATGCGCAGATTGTCGTTGATCATGGTGTTCACGCTTCTTCTGTCGGAACGATAGGCGTGATTGTTTCCCGACAGCCGCCGCGCATTCGATCAGTGCACTCGACAGGCGTTGTAGGGGGATTCGGTGTTGCTTGAATGTTTTTGGATTTTCAGGACTGATCGGCCATTACCGAGGGGGTAATGGCTGATCTATCGCTTGTCGTCAGTGGCTGGAACGACCGGTCATTTCCAGGGCCATGTGGCTGGCGTAGCTGTCGGTCATGCCGGCGATGAAATCAATCATGCGCAGGAACGAGTTGTGCAGAGGGCCGTTCGGATCGGGTGCATTGTTGCCCAGCAGGTCGAGCACCCGCCGGCTCTTGAAGGACGGCGTTCGACCGTTGTGCTGCTCCAGTGCGGCACCGCAAAAAGCATTGAGCAGAATTTCCAGGGTGGTATAGGCACCGATCTCATGCAGGGTCTTGCGCTTGTCCTGGAAGATCTTCTGCCGCGCCATGTCCTTGGCATTGAGCACACAGCGTTTGGCCGGGCCGTGCATGTGCTCCACCAGGTCACCCGCCAGGGTGCCGGCCAACAGCGCATCCTGCTGCTCGACAAAGGCGCGGGCCGCGGCATTGGTCAGGTGTTCGATGGCCTTGCCGCGCAGGATCGCCAGTTTGCGCCGCCGCGAATCCTGCGGGCCGAGCAGGCGATAGGTTTGCGGCAGATCGTCGCCCACCAGGTCCAGTAACAGCGACTCGACTTCGGCATACTCCAGCAAGTCCATTTCCAGGCCGTCTTCGAGGTCGATCAAGGCGTAGCAGATGTCATCGGCGGCCTCCATCAGGTACACCAGCGGATGGCGCGCCCAGCGCTGCTCCTCCAGTTGCGGCAGGCCAAGTTTTTGCGCGATCTGCTCCAGCAGCGGCAGCTCGCTCTGGTAGCAACCGAACTTGTGTTTCTTGTACCCCAGCGAGTCGGCGTGCCTGGCCGTCCATGGATACTTCAGGTAAGTGCCCAGGGTGGCGTAGGTCAGCCGGGTTCCGCCGTCGAACTGGTGGTACTCAAGCTGGGTCAATACCCGAAAGCCCTGGGCGTTGCCTTCGAAGTTGAGGAAGTCATTGCGTTGCGCTTCGCTCATCGCATCCAGCCAGCCGCGCCCCGCGGCCTGCTGGAACCAGTGCCGAATCGCGTCTTCGCCGGAATGGCCGAAGGGTGGATTGCCAATGTCATGGGCCAGGCAGGCCGATTGCACCACCATCCCCAGGTCACTGGGATCACACCAGTCGGGCAGGGCGCTACGGATGGTTTCGCCGACGCGCATGCCCAGTGAGCGGCCGACGCAACTGACTTCCAGCGAATGGGTCAGGCGCGTGTGGATATGGTCGTTGCTGTGCACGGGATGAACCTGGGTCTTGCGCCCCAGACGGCGGAACGCCCCCGAGAAAATGATGCGGTCATGGTCTTTGTGAAAAGGACTGCGGCCCAGTTCTTCCGGGCTGTGCAGAGGCTTTCCGAGGCGTTCGCGGGTAAGCAGGGTAGGCCAATCCAAGGCTGGTTCGCTCCGTCAGGGGACTGATCGGCTAGCTTCCCGGTTCGCAACGCTGCCTGCAAGCGTCACTACAGCCCGACCGCGTCGATATCGATGAGCAGCAGGCGTTCGCCGTTGTCGAAAAATTGTCCGGCGGTGAGGCAGTACTGATTGCTGGTGGCGTCGCGGTAGGTGTTGGAGAGGGTCAGCTGCGGCTCCTCACAACCCTGCGCCAGCAGGTGATAGAAATACGGACGCCAGGACCAGTTATGGCCCAGGTAGCGGTTGTCGGCGACCCAGCCGTTGTTGCGCCATTCCAGGTTGGGCGTCAGCTGCGTGCCGTGACGGTCGCACTGATAGAAACGCAGCAGCCAGGGAAAGGCATCCAGTTGTGGCAGCGCACTCAGGGGCGCGCAAGTCTGTGCCCAGTGCTGCAGGATCGCCATCAGTTCGCCCAGTTGTTGGCGCATGATCATCAGGCGACCGCGTTCGGCCAACTTCTGCTGCACATAGCGCTGGCGCAGGTGGGCAAAGCGCTCGACGAAGGCATCGGCGGCAAAGAAATCCGCTTGTGCCCGGGCAAACAGAAACCCCTGGACATAACGTGAGCCGCACTCCAGGGCAAAATTCAGTTGCGCTTCGGTTTCCACGCCTTCGGCAATGATCCAGCACCCGGTTTTTTCCGCCATTTGTGCCAGCGCCTTGACCACGTCACTGCTGGGGCCGCCCAACGCGGCTGCCTGGAACAGGCGCATGTCGAGCTTGAGGATGTCTGGCTGCAGCGCCAGTACCCGATCGAGCTGGGAGTAGCCGGCGCCGAAATCATCGATGGCAATCCGTGCGCCGGCTTGCCGGTAACGCGCCACCACCTGTGCCAGGCGCTGGATGTCGCCACCCAGTTCGGTAATTTCGAAAACGATGCGCTGCGGATCTATTCCGTGCTTTTGCAGCTGACCAAGACTTGGCAAGGGTTGGTCCGGGCGCAGGCGGCTGATCCAGCGGGGGGAAATGTTCAGGCTGAGAAACCAGTCGCCAGGCGCTTCGTGCAGGCGACTCAGGGCGTTATCGCGCAGCTGACGGTCGAGGCGACGCAGGGCGACGGCGTTGGTGCGGGGGGCGGCGAACAGCGGCCCCACCGAGGCGAGTTGGCCGTCGGCCTGACGCAGTCGACCCAGGGCTTCCACGCCGGCGATACGGCCGGTGGCGGTATCGATGAACGGCTGAAAGCAGGCGAGCGGTTGCCCGTCGATCACAAGGCCTCCTTGGATGGATCTTGTTGTTGGATAAAGCCTGGTCACCGGGTAGGCGCGCAGGATCGAACCCCTCGATAGAGAGGTTCGATCCTGCGGTTACTGCAAGAATGTAGCCAGATACTGACAGGGTCAGTGTTTACGCGAAGAGCCTTGCATGACCAGCTTGACCAGAGGCCCCAGCGTGGTGCCCAGACGGATGAGCCGGGTCAGGCTGCCCAGGCCTGCGCCGCTCCGCGTGCCCTTGCCGGTCAGGAAGCCCAACAAGGTAACGGCCGCCACGCCCCACAGAGGTGCATGCTTGATGCCGAACCCATCGTGCAGGTTCTGGCCCATGCCACGCAGCCGATGCAGGGGTTGCAGCAGTTGCCCGGATTCGTGACGGATTTCCTGGCGATGCATTTCCATGCGCAGGCGGATCAGTGCCTTGCGCATTTCCGTGCGTGAGCTGTTTCGAGGCAGTTCAGGCAGGTTCATGGCAGCAGGCGCTCCCGATCATTGGCCAATTCTTCCAACGTGCCATGGAAGGGCGAGGATTCATCGAAGATTGCCGCTCTCAGGCGTATCCCGCAGAACACGCAGGCAAGGGTGTAGAACACGCACAGTGAGATGATGGCGGGCAGGCGATAGGTGTCCCAGAACACGATCAACACCAGTGTCGACAGCCCAACCAACAACAATAACGCGAACACCAGCGCCAGGCCGGCAAACAGCAACAGGCTTACGGTGCGGGCCTTTTGCTCCTGCAATTCGATACCGAACAGTTCGACGTGACTGTGCAGCAACCCAAGAACGGCGGCGCCGAGGCGTCGCGGTGAGGAACTGGCGCCCGTCCCGGACGAGCCGATTTCATCGATCGCCATGATCAGCGCCGGGTTGCCAGCAAGCCAATGAGGAAACCCACGCCGGCGGCAATACCGACCGATTGCCATGGGTTGGCCTGGACATAGTCCTCGGTGGCGGTCACGGCTGCCTTGCCGCGTTCGCGCAGGGAGTCTTCGGTCAGTTTCAGGGTTTCCCTTGCACGCAGCAGACTGTCGTGGATCTGGTCGCGCAATTCATCGGCCTGGTCACCGGCCAGGGAGGCGGTGTGTTCCAGCAACCGTTCGGTATCGCTGACCAGTGTCTGAAAATCGCTCATCAGGATTTCTTGAGCAGTCTTTGCCTTGATGCTGGCCATTGGTGATCTCCATAAGTGGCGTCTGAATCGTTCGAGTATGAGCCTTGTGCGAAGGTTCAGTACAAATGACTGGTACAACTTTTGCTGTGTCGTGGTGCGTCGGCTCGCGCCGTTGCGCTGTTGCTGGGCAAGATTCCAGTAAAACCTTAACTCAAACAATCAAAACCCGCGCAAATGTCCCGGTCGTGATTGGCCTTGATGAACCCCGTGCTTCAAAACGGTTCATCGGGAGAGACCTGTTCGATTCGACAAGTCTCAACTTGGTGCATGGATTGCCCGCGCGAACTGCTTTGGTGCTTTTTTTCAGCCTTAAGGTCTGCCAAATCCATGGAAAATCTGCAAAGCGCTGTGGACACCCTGGTTCATAGCTCCAATACATTGTTCATCCTGATCGGTGCGGTCATGGTGTTGGCCATGCACGCCGGCTTCGCCTTCCTGGAAGTCGGGACTGTCCGGCAAAAAAACCAGGTCAATGCCCTGTCGAAAATCCTCAGCGACTTCGCCGTTTCCACACTGGCTTACTTCTTTATAGGCTATTGGATTTCCTACGGCGTCACCTTTATGCAACCGGCGGCCGTGATCAACGCCGATCACGGCTATGGCCTGGTGAAGTTTTTCTTCCTGCTGACCTTTGCCGCGGCGATCCCGGCGATCATTTCCGGGGGCATCGCCGAGCGTGCCCGGTTCGTTCCGCAATTGTGCGCGACAGCGTTGATTGTGGCGTTCATCTATCCCTTCTTCGAGGGCATGATCTGGAACGGCAACCTGGGTCTGCAGGCCTGGCTGCTGGAGCGCTTTGGCGCCAGCTTCCATGATTTCGCCGGTTCCGTTGTCGTTCACGCCATGGGCGGTTGGCTGGCGCTGGCGGCGGTGCTGTTGCTTGGGCCACGCGATGGGCGTTATCGCGAAGGGCGGCTGGTGGCGTTCGCGCCGTCGAGCATTCCGTTCCTGGCGTTGGGCTCGTGGATTCTCATTGTCGGCTGGTTCGGCTTCAACGTGATGAGTGCGCAAACCCTGCAAGGGGTCAGCGGGCTGGTTGCGGTGAACTCGCTGATGGCCATGGTCGGCGGCACGATGGCGGCGCTGATCGTCGGGCGCAATGACCCGGGCTTTCTGCACAACGGGCCGCTGGCCGGTCTGGTGGCAATCTGTGCTGGCTCCGACCTGATGCATCCGGTGGGTGCGCTGGTCACCGGTGCCATTGCCGGGGCGCTGTTTGTCTGGTGCTTTACGGCCGCACAAGGCAAATGGCATATCGATGACGTGCTGGGGGTGTGGCCGCTGCATGGTCTGTGTGGCGTCTGGGGCGGGGTAGCCTGCGGCATCTTCGGCCAGGCGGCCTTGGGCGGGTTGGGCGGTGTGAGCATCGTCAGCCAGTTGATCGGCACGGCACTGGGTGTGGTGGTAGCGCTGGCCGGTGGTTTTGCGGTGTATGGCGTGATCAAGGCATTCCATGGTTTGCGCCTGAGCCAGGAAGAAGAGTATTACGGCGCGGACTTGTCGGTGCACAAGATCGGCGCCGTCAGCCAGGATTAGCCGTGGTTCATTGGCTCGACGACATTTCGGGGCGGGCCTAGAATAAGCACTCAATTTCTTGGTAGAGCGCTCATGCTTCCTGAATGTCAGCTGTTCGGCACTCTCGGGTGTCATCTCTGTGAAGTGGCCGAAGCCATGTTGATGGAGTTTGTCGAGCGTGGCCTGCTGGTGGAACTGGTGGACATCGCTGACGACGAATCCTGGTTCGCCGCCTACAGCCTGCGCATCCCGGTGTTGCGTCGGGTCGATACCGGCGCGGAACTGGGTTGGCCCTTCAGTGCCGACGAAGTGGTTGCCTTCCTGGGTTAAACGGTTTTGTGGGTGGACAGGTTCCGCCCGTCGAACTTTAGAGCCGATCCCCTTGGCTTAATCGACGTTATTCGGATACTGTATGCGCATACAGTTATTCGGATTGCTGTCCTGCTGCCGTTGATTTTTGGCGTTGGGCGGGGCAACTCCGGGCGTGAGGGGGATGAGTCGTGGTCAATGTCGAACAATTGAAGAGCAGCGTTAATCGCATGTCGGTGGATGTGGTACGCGAAGCCGTCGCCGAATTGCGCCTGGACGGCCTGGTGACGGAAGGAAAAACGCCCTTCAACAAGCTGCATTTCAATACCTGCTTTGCCGAAATCGAAGCTTTGTTCCAGCGCGCGGGCTTTCACCGCCAGCTGGATGTCGTGGGTTATCAGGGTTTGTTGTATGCACTGTATGACCCGGGTCGCTGGGAGGCGGTCGACGTGCTGCGCTGGCTCAAGGAGTACACCGAGGCGGCGCAGATACCGGCGTAAGGATTCTGCGCTAGGTTCGTTTGCGCCGCTGTTGGATAATGCCGCTCTGCATTCAAGGTAAGAGCTTTTGTATGTCCACTTCAGCATTTTCTGCTGCACACAGCCAGGCCAGCACACTGTACCTGCCGCCTGGCCCGTGGCAGACCGTTTTCGATTGCCTGTGCGAGCACTTCAGCGCCATCAGTCGTGAACAATGGCTGGACAGAATCGCTCGCGGTCGCGTCCTCGATGGGCAGGGCGCGCCCATTGCCCTTGACCTGCCTTACAGGGAAGGCTTGCGGATTCACTATTTTCGCGAAGTGCCTGACGAAAAACCGATCCCGGTGGTCGAGTCGATCCTGTACGCGGACGAGCATCTGGTGGTGGCGGACAAGCCACATTTTCTACCCGTAACCCCGGCGGGTGAGTACGTCGAACAGACCTTGTTGCGTCGCCTTATCCGTCGCCTGGACAACCCGCACCTGGTGCCCTTGCATCGCATCGACCGGCATACCGCGGGTCTGGTGCTGTTTTCCGCCAACCCGCAGAGCCGTTCGGCGTATCAGTCGCTGTTTCCTTCGCGGCAGATCGAAAAGCGCTACGAGGCTATCGCCCGGGCATTACCTGACCTGACGTTTCCACTGGTGCACAAGAGCCGACTCATCGATGGCGAGCCGTTCTTTCGCATGCAGGAAGGGCCGGGCGCCAGCAACACCGAGACGGCTGTGGAAGTCCGGGAAAAGAACGGCGACCTCTGGCGCTATGGGCTTTATCCGGTGACGGGCAAGAAACATCAGTTGCGGGTGCACATGACCGCCCTGGGCGCCAGCATCTGCAACGACCCGTTTTATCCCCGGGTGCTCAAGGACGTGGAAGATGACTATGCCAACCCGCTGAAACTGCTGGCCCAGGGGCTGAAATTTGTAGACCCGGTGACGGGTGAGGGCCGGGAGTACGAGAGCGCAATCACGTTGCAGTGGTGAGCAGGGCATTCAAAAAAATCGAATTTATGCCCAGGCCTGCAGTCTTTTGATCAGGCGCCACGCCTGTGGCGTTCGATACCTCCCATGCAAGGAGATATTCATGAAACGCACGGTTTTCGCCGGAATGTTGATTTGCACCGCCCTGTTGGCCTCTCCCGTATTCGCCGCAGACAGCGACCTGTGCACCATCAAGCTCCAGGAGCTCAAGGACAAGGTCACCAGCCTGCCGGCCACGTCCGAAAACACCACCATGGAAATCAAGCGGATGCAGGCCAGCGCTGAATCGGCCCGGGCCGCCAACGACGACAAGAAATGCATCACCGAGGCCACGCAGGCACTGGCACGCGTGGATAAACTGAACAATGAGCCGAACCCTTAGCGAGGGTTTTCCAGAGGCGAATAAAAATGCCCCGACCAGTCGGGGCATTTTCATGTATCCGGTAGTCGCCGCGAAGATTACAACTCTTTGACGGTACGAACCTGATCCTTGTTGATGCGGGTCTGCTTGCCATCCAGCTGTTCGAATTCGTAGAAGCCCGAATCCTGGTCGTAGTTTGGCGTGTCGACGGCCTGGATTTCGCGACCGTCATTCAAGGTGATCACAGTAGGCGATGCGCAACCGGCGAGGGTAGCGAGGCCCAGTGCAAGCATGAAAGTGGCCAGGGTCCGTTGAGTCATGGAAGTGTCTCCGAAAAAATGAATTCTTTTGGTTGCTGGGCTTGAGACGTAAACAGCGCGCGCAAGTTCCTTGGTACTCAGTCTGACACAGTGTCTGACGTACTTAACAGTTCGGGCGTGTTGAGGTTTGCCAGGCGCGGATCGTTGTCGGGGCACTGCAACGCAGTAGCACCCAGCTGGCGCATCAGTCGACCCGGGCTACGTTCACCCTCCTTCCAGGCCGTTTCGAAATCAGCGCGCAGTGCCACTGGAATAATGCACAGCAACGGCTCCCAGTGGCCGTCATGGCGCAGCATCAAGGGTTTGTCCGGATGCTGGCTGGCGGCTTCGCGCATGCTGCTGAGCAGTGCCTGGTCAATGCGCGGGACATCACATGGCAAGACTAGCAGATGATTGTGACGGGCCGCTTTGAGACCGGCACGAATGCCCGCCAATGGCCCCGGAAAATCGCCTTCGTCGTCATGGACCAATTGATCGGCGTAGGGCGCGTACTTTTCCAGGTTCCGGTTGCACGAGATGATCAGGTCATCGCTCAGCGCGCGTGTCTTGCGATGCAGATGTGCAATCAGCGGCTCGCCGTGCCATTCCAGCAACCCCTTGTCCTGGCCGCCCATGCGCTGGCCGCGGCCGCCTGCCAGGAGCAAAATGGAGCAGGGTGGCAACGCTGGGTTCGAAGTCATGGCAGGCCTCCATGGGGGCGGCGAAAAATGAGGTCGCTGTGATATAACACCGGGCTGTTTCTCCTACAACTGGACGAGCCTATGAAAGCCAAGGCTGATGTACCTTTCGCGCCGCTCAACATCGCGGTGCTGACGGTCAGCGATACCCGTACCCTGGAAACCGATACCTCAGGCCAGCTATTCGTTGACCGCCTGACGGCTGCCGGACACAACCTGGCCTGCCGGGTCTTGCTAAAAGATGACCTCTACAAGATTCGCGCGCAAGTTGCCAACTGGATCGCCGACGAGGTCGTACAGGTGGTGCTGATCACCGGCGGCACCGGTTTCACCGGTCGTGACAGCACGCCGGAAGCAGTGAGCTGCCTGCTCGACAAACAAGTCGATGGTTTTGGTGAACTGTTCCGCCAGATATCGGTGGCGGACATCGGCACATCGACCGTCCAGTCCCGCGCCTTGGCCGGCCTGGCCAACGGCACGCTGGTGTGCTGCCTGCCGGGGTCGACCAATGCGGTGCGCACCGGTTGGGATGGCATTCTTGGCGAGCAGCTGGATTCGCGCCATCGCCCGTGCAATTTCGTGACTCACCTGAAACAGGCGGCACCCTGTGAATCCCGCGGGTAAGCCGGGCAAGACCGGGACCCTGATGCCGGTCGAGGTAGCCCTGGCGCGTCTGCTGGAAATGGCCGACGCCTCACGGATTGTAGAGCGCGAGCGTTTGCAGTTGGCGCAGGTCGAGGGCCGGGTGCTGGCCGACGATCTGCTGTCGTCCCTCGATCTGCCGCCGTGGCCCAATAGCGCGATGGATGGTTATGCCTTGCGCGTGGCTGACTGGAACGCAGAGCCGCTGGTGGTCAGTCAGAAAGTCTTTGCCGGCCAGGCGCCTGTTGCCTTGACGCCGGGCACCTGCGCGCGAATCTTCACCGGCGCACCTGTGCCGCCGGGTGCCGATTGCGTCGAGATGCAGGAGAACGCCGAAGTCCAGGCGGATGGACGTGTCCGTTTCACCGAGTCCCTGGCCATCGGGCAGAACATTCGTCCACAAGGACAGGAAACCACCGTTGGCGAACTGATCCTGCCGGCGGGCACACGGCTGGGGCCGATCGAACAAGGGCTGGCAGCCTCGCTGGGGTGTGCCGAGCTTGCGGTGATCCGCAAGGTTCGCGTGGCGGTGCTGTCCACCGGGGATGAACTGATCGAGCCGGGTCAGCCGCTGGGGCCGGGGCAGATCTACAACAGCAACCGTGTGTTGCTCTGCAGCTGGTTGCAGCGCCTGGGTTGCGAGGTGATCGACGCCGGGATCCTGCCGGATGACCTGGACACCACGCGCGCGCGCCTGGGCGAGCTGGGGAATGTCGACCTGATTCTCTCGACCGGCGGCGTATCGGTGGGGGAGGCCGACTTCCTGGGCATGGCCCTGCGAGAAGAGGGCGAGCTGGCGCTGTGGAAACTGGCCATCAAGCCCGGAAAACCCCTGACCTTCGGCCATTTTCGTAGCGTGCCGGTGATCGGCCTGCCGGGCAATCCAGCCTCGACCCTGGTGACCTTTGCCTTGCTGGCAAGGCCTTACCTGCTGCGCCGCATGGGTGTGCAGGAGGTGGAGCCGCTGAAGGTGCAAGTGCCGGCAGGGTTCGACTGGACTAAGGCCGGCAATCGACGCGAGTACCTGCGCGGTCGCCTGGAGAACGGCCAGGCCATCATCTACCGCAATCAGAGTTCCGGTGTGCTGCGCAGCGCCGCCTGGGCCGATGGATTGGTCGAGGTCATGGAGGAGCGGACGCTGGTGGCAGGTGACAGCGTCTACTTCATTCCGCTGAGCGAAGTGTTGAGCTGATCTGGACGCCACGCGGTGACGCAAGCCCGGTCGATTGAGCCGGGTTTTGCGTCCATGGTAGATCAATGAGCCAGCAGCAGGGAGACGACCTGGTCGAAACGGCTGTTGGCGATCCAGCCCAGCAGCCCCAGGACAACGACTGTTCCGCCCACCGAATAGGCAAGCCTGAGCCTGATTGACCTGACGTCACTGCGAATCCTTTCCAGATCGCCTCGCAGGGTTTCGAGGTGTGTCTCAAGCTCGTTGACGCGAGGTTGCATAGGAACTTCTCCACTGGATTTTGCACTGCTGACGAGTTCAGCTGGATGATCGGCCCGTTTCATTGCGAGCGGCACCACCGGCATCACCGGTGACCTGATGTCATGTCGTTGCATTGCACATCCTTGCGTCTGTCCTGCTGATGACTGAAAACCGCTGACACAAAAGTGTACCAATCGCCATTTCTGGTCAATTGAGCCGATTCCTCACGTTTTGTAAGAAAATTCTCCTTATTGGACTCAAGCGTAAATAATTCATTTTTTTGCGACTTTTCAGGAGGGTGGTGAGGTCACATGTCCCATACGCCTTCAATGATGGGGAGTGACGACAATGAGCGAACGCAAGGCACTGTTGATTCTGCATGGCAAGCAGGCGCTCAACGAAGCGGTTCGGGCCGCCGTCGAGGAAAAGCGTGAACAAGGCTGGGACCTGGCCGTGCGCCTGACCTGGGAAGCCGGGGATGCGCAACGGCTGGTGGGCGAAGCGCTGGAGGCGGGTTATCGGCGGATCATTGCCGGTGGCGGCGACGGCACCTTGCGCGATATTGCCGAAGCCATGGCCGGCCAGTCGCCGGAGGCCAGCCTGGTGCTGATGCCGCTGGGCACCGCCAACGATTTTGCCCGTGCTGCCGGTGTGTCGCTGGAGCCGGATCAGGCACTGGCGCTGCTGGACGTTGCCCCCAGCGCCATCGACCTGGGGGAAGTCGGTGGCCAGGTGTTCCTGAATATGGCCACCGGTGGTTTTGGCAGCCAGGTCACGGCCAATACCTCCGAAGAACTGAAGAAAGTCCTCGGTGGTGCGGCGTATCTGTTCACCGGCTTGACGCGTTTCAGTGAGCTGCATGCGGCGTATGGTGAATTGCAGGGGCCTGATTTTCACTGGAGTGGCGAGTTGCTGGCGCTGGGGATCGGTAACGGTCGACAGGCGGGTGGTGGGCATGTGCTCTGCCCAGAGGCTTTGGCGGACGACGGGCTGCTCGACATCAGCATTCTGCCGGCACCGCAGGAGCTGGTCGGCACCTTGAAGAACCTGCTGGCCGATGGTTTCGGACTCGATAGCATGTTCGTCCGCGCCCGCCTGCCATGGGTTGAGATCAAGGCCTCTGAGGGCCTCTACATCAACCTTGACGGCGAACCGCTCGAGGGTGACAGCCTGCGGTTCTCGGCTCGGCCGGCGGCGCTGCAGGTGCATTTGCCCGAGCAGTCACCCTTGTTGAGCAGGGCTGGAGCTGTCAGTCGTCCAGACTGATGATCTGCTCGCGCACGGCGAACAAGACAAGGCCGGCCACGTCAAATATCTGCAAGCGCTTCATGACTTGCGAGCGATGGGTTTCCACGGTCTTGACGCTCAGGCCCAGGCCGTTGGCGATTTCCCGGGTGGATTTGCCACGCACGATCAACCGCAGGATTTCCAGCTGACGGGCTGTCAGGTTGTGCGAGTCTGCCGCGGCCGCCGGGCTGTTCTGGGTCCGGTTCAACGCCTGGGTGATCACGGTATGGGCGATGGCCGGGCTCAGGTAGCGCTCATTGTTACGCAAGGCTTCCAGCGCGTGTTCCAGTTCGGTGGCCGTGGTGTCCTTGAGTAAATAGCCATGGGCCCCGGATTCCAGGGCTTGCATGATGAGTGCCGGGTCGGTGTGCATCGACAGGATCAGCACCTTGCTGTGCGGACGGACCCGCTTGAGCTGTTGCAAGGCTTCGAGGCCACCGGTCTGCTTCATGGAAATATCCAGCAGCACGATATCCGGCGACAGTCGCTGGGCCATTTCGAGCAGCTGCGAGCCATCGTTGGCCTCGCCGACAACCGCATAGCCAGGAAGGTCCAGCACCAGGGCGCGCACGCCAGCCCTGATCAGCGAGTGGTCATCCACCAGAAGCAAGTTACAAGTCAATGCATAACCTTATTCGTATTGGCCCGTTCGAACTCACGGGGTGCCCATGGGAAGAGGGCTTCGATTTGGGTGCCTTTGCCTGGCTGGCTGGTCACGGTCAGCGTGCCGCCCAGTTGTTTGATCCGTTCCGACATCCCGGCCATGCCGCGTTGTCCTTCACGCCCCGGGTCGGCGGCCGGCGCGAAACCCTGGCCATCGTCACTGATCAGCAATGTCAGGCCCTGGGGCAAACGCTGCAGGCAGACCAGCAGGTTTTGCGCATCGGCATGGCGCAGCATGTTGGTGACGGCCTCCTGGGTGATGCGAAAGGCCGCCACTGCCATTTCTTCCGGGATGCCGGTCAGTCGTTGCTGGCACTCCAGGCTCCAGTGCACCGGGGTGTTGCTCAGCGTCTTGAGCAAATGCGCCCGCAGGCTGGCTTCCAGCCCAAGGCTGGCCAGTTGTCGGGGGTTGAGGATGGCCGATACATCGCGAACCTTGGCGAGGGTTTCATCCAGCGTGTCGCACAGCACCGAGCATTGCCCCTGCAGGTCTTCGGGCATCCTGCGCTTGAGCCAGTCACTCTGAAGTTTTGCCGCGGTCAGCAACTGGCCGATGTCGTCGTGCAATTCCCGACTGAGGCGATGGCGTTCGTTTTCCTGGACTTGCAGCATCCGTTCGGCCAGCTCCTGAGGTTGGAACTTGATCGACTTGCGTGACAGGCGGTATTGCATCCAGACGCAGCCCAGCGCAGCAAGATCGAGCGCCAGCAGACCCAGCGGCAACTGCGTGGACAGGCCGTAGACCAGCAGGCTGCCGAGTGTCGAGCCGGCGCATAGAAGCAGCGTGAACCGGCGTGC
This sequence comes from Pseudomonas sp. YuFO20, assembly GCF_035064975.1. Taxonomy (NCBI): domain Bacteria; kingdom Pseudomonadati; phylum Pseudomonadota; class Gammaproteobacteria; order Pseudomonadales; family Pseudomonadaceae; genus Pseudomonas; species Pseudomonas sp. YuFO20. The sequence continues at coordinate 35,569 of NZ_JAXDEO010000015.1, read as the reverse complement.
GTTATCTGGGGAGGGTGGCCATTTGGCGATTGAATTGAGGCTGGCGTACATAGCGGATGGAGCCAATGGATGTTCGCTGCGGGCCGATCGGTCATGTTCGCTGACAGATCGATGATTTTTTTATGTCAGCTTTCGACTTCAACGGTTTTTTGTATAAGAAAACCACGGTCTTGTATAAGAAATCAGACCTGAATTTTTTAGCTGAGTTGTCTGCAATCGCGTTGCCGTTAATTGACGTCAACTAATGGGCGGCATAATAGCACTTCGAATACCGTTGGTCGCGCTTGTGATTAGATGTCCAGGAGGACAGGAGATAGCGCCGAGGAAGGAGGGAACACCGTTTAGGCCACGATTATTTGGATCCAATAAAAATCGGCGCAGACAGACGAATACTTGTACAAGCAATAGTTACTTGTTTCGAGGTGTCGTTAGCAGATATGAAGTATTCAATTGCGACATGAGTACGCACAAGTTGTGATGCAGTCATCTATTCGCAGCTTGACGTACTTGCGCAAAGTTAAGCCTGGCGCTGCGAATAAGAAACGAGTGTGTACGGCCTGGAATCAACCGGGGGGCGAAACTGACTCTGGCCGACCTGGAACGCGAAGGCTTCGATCAGGGAGGCCTGTTCAGTTTCATCGAGGCTGAGCTGCCCGGTTTTCTGGTCGATCAGTTCAAGTTGCCAGGCGATCAGCGTCAGGCAGTCCTTGAGCGCATCCAGGGCCTCATCGTGCAGTGCCATGTGGTTGTGGGCGTGATTGAGCAGGCCATGAATGTGCAATGAAAACTCTGACACGGCCGCGAGGGCGAGGGCATCTGCCTTGCACGCCAGTTTGAGCAGGGTGCTGAGCATGCAGTCAATGGCGTCCGGGTCATTGCTGATCAATTGCAGATGACTCAGGCACTCCTCGGTCCTGGCCAGGAGTGTTTCAGCCTCGACGAGAAACTCGGGAATGCGCTTTGCCCACTCTTTACGATTGTTCGGCATGCTTGTCTCCACAACGTCATGTCAAATGAGGAGGGTGTCTTGAGTTCGCGCTCTGGACGGCTCAAGTGCGGGCTGAACGCTTGAAAGGTTGATTGGCCACTGGTTTGCGATCGCAGACAAATGCCCGACTCCATTCATGCAATGAGAATGGCGTCACATTAATGGCTATTGGATATTGCGAATATCAGGTTGCACCTGATTGTTGCTAGGGGAATCCCTTACAGGGCGGAACCAATCGCGCAAATGATGGTCGCGGCGAAAAGCATGGCAATAGATGAAATTACAGGATCAGTAAAGCATGATGTTAATGTGACATCAATTCCTCGCGTGGCATTTGCCTAGGGGTCAAGGTCCGCCGAAAACAGCCGATAACCCTCTATCCAGTGAACTCATCCGCAAAAGCCCCAGGAGTCATAGATGGCCGGCATTCTCGATACGGTAGACCAGCGTACGCAACTTGTGGGTGAGAATCGCCTGGAAATTCTCATGTTCCGGCTTGCCGGGCGGCAATTGTTCGCGATCAACGTGTTCAAGGTGCAGGAAGTCCTGCAACTGCCGAAGCTGACCCTGATGCCCCAGCGGCATCCGTTCGTGTGCGGCGTGGTCAATCTTCGCGGCCAGACCCTGCCGGTCATCGACCTGTCCCAGGCCATCGGCATGCGTGCGCTGGTGCCAGGCCCTGGCAGCACGATCATCGTCACGGAGTACAACCGCTCGGTGCAGGCCTTCCTGGTCGGAGGGGTGGACCGCATCGTCAACATGAACTGGGAAGCGATCCTGCCACCGCCCAGCAGTGCCGGCCGGCAGCATTACCTGACCGCGATCAGCAAGGTCGATGACCAGTTGGTGGAGATCATCGACGTCGAGAAAGTCCTCGCCGAAATCGTGCCTTACAACGCCAAGGTCTCCCGGGAAAAACTCGAGGATCCGGTGCTGGAGCGCGCCCGTGGCCGTGAAGTGTTGCTGGTGGATGACTCGAATGTGGCCCTGACCCAACTGCGCGATACCTTGGGGCAGTTGGGTGTGAAGATGCACATTGCCAGCGATGGCTTGAAGGCCCTGAACATGCTCAAGGCCTGGGCGGACACCGGCGTCAACATGACCGACAAGCTGCTGATGGTCTTCACAGACGCGGAAATGCCGGAAATGGACGGTTACCGCCTGACCACCGAAATCCGCAACGACCCGCGACTGCGCGGCCTTTATGTGGTGCTGCACACGTCCCTGTCCGGCAGCTTCAACGACTCGATGGTCAAGAAGGTCGGCTGTGACAACTTCCTCTCCAAATTCCAGCCGGACAAGTTGGTTGATGTGGTGCGTCAGCGTTTGATGCGCGATGCAGTGCCGGCCTGATACGAGGACGAATGCCCAACACTAAACATTGTGGGAGCTGGCTTGCCAGCGAAGAGGCCCGAAAGGTCAATGCAATATTCAAGGACGCCTTCGCTGGCAAGCCAGCTCCTACAGGGGCGGGACCTTTGATTCGCTGATCAAGCTCGTATAGGGTGGCGTTTTTGTCCGTCAGGGAGCTGGCCATGTTGCGTCTGAGTGCGCTGTATCGTTATCCGTTGAAATCCGGCAAAGGCGAGATCCTGCAACAGGTCGGCCTCGACAAGCTGGGGCTGGACGGCGATCGACGCTGGATGCTGGTGGATGAAGCCAGCGGACGCTTCCTGACCCAACGCGCAGTCGCGCAGATGAGCCAGCTGTCGGCGTTGTGGAATGCCGAGGGTGGCTTGACCCTCAGTGCCCCCGGCCATTCGCCGATCGAGGTCGCCTTGCCCGCCAGTGACGCTCAATTGCGCGGTGTGACCATCTGGCGTGACAGCTTGCGCGTGCCCGATGCCGGCGACGCGGCCGGCGCCTGGGTCAGTCGGTTCATCGGCAAGCCGACGCGCCTGGTGCAGGTGCCACTGGATCGCGCACGGACCACCGCCTCGGGCTATGGCAAGGACGACGATCAGGTTGCCTTCGCCGATGGCTTCCCGCTGTTGCTGATTGGCCAGGCATCGCTGGATGACCTGTCGCAACGCGTCGGCCGCTCGCTGGAGATGCTGCGTTTCCGGCCAAACCTGGTGATCGAGGGCAGCGAGGCGTATGCCGAGGACGGCTGGAAGCGCCTGCGCATCGGCGATGTCGAGTTCCGGGTGGTCAAGCCCTGTTCACGCTGCATCATGACAACCGTCGACCCGCAAACCGGCGAGCGTGACGCTGGCCGCGAACCCTTTGCCACCTTGCAGAAGTACCGTAGCGAAGCCGATGGCGCGATGTTTGGGCAGAATCTGGTCAACGACGGTAATGGCCGGCTCGAAGTCGGCATGCCGGTCACCATCCTCGAATAAACGCCCTTCAACGAAAAATGCCCGTGTCGATGGACACGGGCATTGTCTTTTCGCAATGAACCCGGGGTTTTAGCCGCGGTATTCACACAGGTAGGCAGTGTCGACTGCCACTTTGAGCTGGAACTTGCTGTTGGCGGGCACGTTGAACTGGCTGCCGGCGGCGAAGGTTTCCCAATCGGTGCTGTCCGGGAGCTTGACGGTCAGGGCGCCGGAGACCACGTGCATGATTTCACGCTGGCTGGTGCCGAATTCGTATTCGCCCGGGGCCATGACGCCGATGGTCGCTGGGCCTTCGGCAGTGCCAAAGGCGATCGACTTGACGGTGCCGTCGAAGTACTCGTTGACTTTAAACATGGGCGATTCCTCGAAAAGGGCTTAAAAGGGCCGGCCAGTATGCACAAGGCCCAAGGACTCGTCACCTCTCTAGAGCGGCAGGACAAGCGGCAACAGGCGTGCGGTGTTGCGCGCGTCTTCCAGCGCCCGATGTTGCTGCCCCGTGAACTGCAGTCCCGCCAGTTGCAGGGCGCCGTTGAGCCCCAGCGGTCGTTCCAGGCGTCGGGCCTTGGCAAAGCGCTGCTTGAGGTTCATGTGCGGCACGTTGCTCAACGCGCTGTCGAAGGGCAGGCGCTGCCATTCCTGGAGCAACTGTTTGCGATCGTAGTCACCCCAGCTGACCCAGCCTTCAAGCCGCGAGTGATGTTGGCCCAGCCAGCGCTCGAACGATGGCCAGACCTCGGCCAGGGGCTGTGCGGCATCGATGTTGGCCTGGGTGATGTGCGTCAGCTCCCGGCAAAACGGCGTCAACAGAGGGCGACGCAACGGGCGCACGAAACGCTGGAAGCAATCCAGCTCGCGGCCTTTGCGATCCACCAGGGTGGCACCGATTTCGATGATTTCCATTTCCGTTATGGGCCAACCACCCTCATCGGTGGTGGCTTCCAGATCAATGACCAACCAGTGAGGCATCGCAGGGTTCCCGGTATCCGCGTGCTGATAGGGCTTGAGCGTAGCCAAACCCGGCGGTTACGCCTAGCGACTTATTCGACCTCAAGCAGAATCTGCCGGTTTTTCACCTGGTCGCCCACCTGCACCTGCAAGCGCTTGAGCACGCCGTCGATACCCGCCTTGAGTGGGTGTTCCATTTTCATGGCTTCCAGCACCACCAGCAATTGGCCTTTGCTGACCTGGCTGCCTTCACTGACCAGCACGTCGATGACCGCACCGTCCATGGGCGCCTTGAGGGTGCCGGAGCTGATGCTGGCCTGGCTGCAGACCGGCGCTTGGGTGCGATCCACCAGTTGCAGGCTGCCGGGGCGAGTGAATAGCCAGAGTTGCTCGCCTTCGAGAAGGTAGGCATGACGCTGGCGGATGCCGTCGATGTCCAGGGTGACCCAGCGACCGTCGCACTGGATAACGGTCAGGTTGAGCACCTGTGCGGCGATTTGAATCCGGTAGGGCTGCCCCGGTACCGCGTTGAGTTGCACGGGCCAGTCCTGATCCCCCAGGCCGATGTGGTAGTGCAGCGGCACACTGGCGTTGTTACGCCAACCGGCCAGCGCGGCGGGATGAATCCGTGCCGACCCGTGGTGGAACAGCGCCGCGGCAATCGCCAGTTCTTCAGCGCGGGGTACAGGGGCCTGAAGGCAAGGGTGTTCGGCGAAATGCGTCGTAATGAACCCGGTGCTGAATTCGCCCCTGATGAACTGCGGATGTTCCAGCAGGCCGGCCAGCAAGCGCTGGTTGCTCGGCAGGCCCAGCAGGACGCTGTCCTGCACCGCCCGCAGCAACTTGCGCCGGGCTTCTTCACGGGTCGCGCCATGGGCGATGATCTTGCCCAGCATCGAATCGTAGAACGGACTGACCTGCTGCCCTTCCATCAGCCCATGGTCGATGCGCACGCCGCTCTGCAGCGCCGGTTCCCAGCGGGCGATGCGCCCGGTTTGCGGGACAAAGTCCTGGGCCGGGTCTTCGGCGTACAAGCGCACTTCCATGGCGTGACCGCTGAGTTGCACCTGCTCCTGGCGCAACGGTAGCGGCAGCCCTGCGGCGACCTGCAGTTGCCAGGCCACCAGATCCAGCCCGGTGATCAGTTCGGTGACCGGATGCTCTACCTGCAGCCGGGTGTTCATTTCCAGGAAATAGAACTGCCCGCGGGCATCCAGGAGGAATTCCACGGTGCCGGCGCCGACATAGTTGACCGCGCGACCGGCCTTGAGCGCCGCTTCGCCCATGGCCTGGCGCAGTTCGGCGGTCATGACCGGGCAGGGCGCTTCCTCGATGACTTTCTGGTGACGGCGCTGGATGGAACAGTCGCGCTCGCCGAGGTAGATCAGGTTGCCCTGTTGGTCGCCGAACAGCTGAACCTCGACGTGACGCGGGTCGATCAACGCCTGTTCGAGGATCAGTTCATCGCTGCCGAATCCATGCAGCGCTTCGGAGCGTGCGGTGCGGATCTGTGCCAGCAACTCGCCGGCATCGTGCACCAGGCGCATGCCGCGACCGCCACCGCCAGCGCTGGCCTTGATCATCAGCGGGTAGCCGATGCGATCGGCTTCGCGGCTGAGCGTCGCATCGTCCTGCTCGGCGCCCTGATAGCCGGCGATGCAGGGGACCCCGGCGTCGAGCATGGCGAGTTTCGACAGCCGTTTGCTGCCCATCAGCTCGATGGCTTCGGGGCTGGGGCCGATGAAGGTGATGCCGGCGTTTTGGCAGGCACGGGCGAAACCGGCATTTTCCGAGAGGAAACCGTAGCCCGGGTGGATGGCGTCGGCCCCGGTACGTCGGGCCGCGTCGATGATCGCTTCGATGTTCAGGTAGGACTGTTGCACCGGGGCCGGGCCGATGTTTACCGCTTCGTCGGCCATGTGCACGTGCAGGGCGTCGGCGTCGGCATCGCTGAAGACGGCGACGGTGCGGTAGCCCAGGGCCTGGGCGGTGCGCTGGATGCGGCAGGCGATTTCACCGCGGTTGGCGATCAGGATTTTGTTGAATCCGGGCATGTTTTATTCCCTGGGTTTTTGCGGTGAATGTGACGGCCCCTTCGCTGGCAAGCCAGCTCCTACAGGTTTTGTGTGCGACGCAGACCCTTGTAGGAGCTGGCTTGCCAGCGAAGCTTTTAAGAGGCCCACCCCGGTTTTCTTTTTTGCACAAAAGCCAGGGTCCCCTCGACCCCTTCAGCCCCAGTCACCGCCTCGCTGAACCACTCGGCCGCCTGATCCAGCAGTTCATCCGATGGCTGCCCCGCACTCGCCAGCAACAATTTCTTGGTCGCCGCATTCGCCTCCGGCGCACAACACAACACATGCGCCAACACCTCATCGAGCCGTTCGGCCAACGCCTGCGCATCGTGCTCGACAAAATGCACCAGCCCCATCCGCCGCGCCTGGGTGCCGTCGAAACGTGCCGCCGTCAGTGCCAGGCGGCGTGCCTGGGTCAGGCCGATGCGCTGGACCACGAACGGCGCGATCTGCGCCGGCACCAGGCCGAGGCTGGTTTCCGGCAGGCCGAACTGCGCCTGGTGATCGGCCAGGGCAATGTCGCTGACACAGGCCAGGCCGAAACCGCCACCAAGCACCGCGCCTTGCAAGACCGTGATCACCACTTGCGGCGCGTGCTGCACTTCCTGCAGCAACGCACCGAACAGCCGATTCAGATCGCGGTGCGCGCTCGGGCCCTGGGCGCGCGCGTTGGCCATGTCCTTGAGGTCGGCGCCGGCGCAGAAATGCCCGCCGGCACCGCCGATCACCAGGGCCCGAATCCCCCGGTCCTCGTGCACCGCCGCCAGCACCGCACGCAGTTCGCTGACCATCTGCAGGCTCATGGCGTTGCGGCTGTCCGGTCGATTGAGGGTGATGTGCAGTACGCCGTTGTGCAATTCGAGCAGCAGGGTCTGGCAAGCGGGCAGGGTGCTCATGGCTTTTTCCCCGGCAGGATGCCCATCAGCTTGCAGATGATCCCCAGCATGATTTCGTCCGCGCCGCCGCCGATCGACACCAGGCGTACATCGCGATACGCGCGGGCCACCGGGTTGTCCCACATGAAGCCCATGCCGCCCCAGTATTGCAGGCAACTGTCGCTGACCTCGCGGCCCAGGCGACCGGCCTTGAGCTTGGCCATCGACGCCAGGCGCGTGACGTCCTGGCCCTTGATGTATTGCTCGGTGGCTTGATACACCAGCGCCCGCAGGCACTCGATCTCGGTTTGCAGTTCGGCCAGGCGAAAGTGAATGACCTGGTTGTCGATCAGCGCACTGCCGAAGGTCTTGCGCTCCTTGCAGTACTCGATGGTGCTGTCGACGCAATACTCCAGGCCCTTGATCATATTGGCCGCACCAAACAGGCGCTCCTCCTGGAACTGCAGCATTTGCATCATGAACCCGGCGCCTTCATGGCCGATGCGGTTGCGCTGTGGCACCCGCACGTTGTCGAAAAACACCTGGGCGGTTTCCGAGCTGCGCATGCCCAGTTTGTCCAGGTGCGAGCTGAGGCTGATGCCAGGGCTGTTCATCGGCACCATGATCAGCGATTTGTTGACGTGGGGTTTGTCGTCCGAGGTGTTGGCCAGCAGGCAGATGAAGTCGGCGCTCGGCGAGTTGGTGATCCACATCTTGCTGCCATTGATCACGTAGTCGTCGCCGTCCTTGCGCGCGCTGGTTTTCAAGCCGGCCACGTCGGAGCCGGCGCCGACTTCGGAGACGCCGATACAGCCGACCTGCTCGCCGCTGATGGCCGGGCGCAGGAATTCATCGCGCAACTCATCGGAACCGAAGCGCGCCAGGGCCGGGGTACACATGTCGGTCTGCACGCCGATCGACATCGGAATGCCGCCGCAATGAATGGTGCCGAACTCTTCGGCGGCGACGATCGAGTAGCTGTAGTCCAGGCCCATGCCACCGAATTTTTCCGGTTTGGAAATGCCCAGCAGCCCCAGGTCGCCGGCCTTGCGAAAAATCTCGTGGATCGGAAAGCGCCCGGCCTTTTCCCATTCCTCGACGTGGGGATTGATCTCGTGATCGACGAATTGGCGAACGGTGCGACGCAGTGCTTCGTGTTCCTGGGTGAAGATCATTCTTGTTGTTCTCCTGATTAGAACCGGGCTACACCAAAACTGTTGGCATGCAGCGGCCGCACCTCGGCCTCAAAACAGATATCCAGCAAGTAACCGAGCAGGGTCCGGGTATCCCGTGGGTCGATCAGGCCGTCGTCCCACAGATTGGCGCTGCCATAGAGCGCCGTGGACTGGCTGTCGAGTTTCTGCGCAGTGACCTGTTCGAGCATGTCGAGCATCTTCGGGTCGGGCACCAGGCCGTCCTTGGCCTGCTTGGCCTCGGTGACGATGCGCAGCACTTTGCCGGCCTGGGCGCCGCCCATCACGGCGGTGCGGCTGTTGGGCCAGGCGAAGATGAAACGCGGGTCCAGGCCACGCCCGCACATCGCGTAGTTGCCGGCGCCATAGGAACCGCCCACCACGACGGTCAGTTTTGGCACCCGGGCATTGGCCACCGCCTGGATCATCTTGGCGCCGTGCTTGATCACCCCTTGCTGCTCCGATTCGGTGCCGACCATGAATCCGGTGGTGTTGTGGAAAAACAGCAGCGGCGTCTGGCTCTGGTCGCACAGCTGAATGAACTGCGCCGCCTTGCTCGCGCCCTTGGGCGTGATCGGACCGTTGTTGCCGATGAAGCCACAGGCGTGGCCTTGGATTTTCAGTTGGCCGCAGACGGTCTGCTGATCGAACTCGGCCTTGAATTCGAGGAAGTTCGAGCCGTCGGCGATGCGGGCGACGATCTCGCGCACGTCGTAGGGCTTTTTCGGATCATCGGGGATCAGGCCGAGCAATTCGTCGATGGGGTAGAGCGGCTCCTGCCATTGCCTGGCGGGCAACATCGGCAGGCGCGCATTCCACGGCAACAGGCTGACGATCTCGCGCACCAGGCGCACACCGTCGGCATCGTTCTCGGCCAGGTATTCGGCGGTGCCGGCCGTTTGCGCGTGCATCTCGGCGCCACCCAGTTCTTCGTCAGTGGCGACTTCGCCGGTAGCCGCTTTCAACAGCGGCGGGCCGGCCAGAAACAGCTTGGCCTTGCCGCGTACCACCACCACGTAGTCCGACAGCCCCGGCTGATAGGCGCCGCCGGCCGTCGCCGAGCCGTGGACCACGGTAATCTGCGGCAGGCCCATGGCCGACATGCGCGCCTGGTTGGCAAAGCTGCGCGCGCCTTCGACGAAAATCTCCGCCGCGTAATTGAGGTTGGCGCCACCGCTCTCGGCGAGGGTAATCACCGGCAGTTTGTTTTCCATGGCGATCTGTTGCAGGCGCAGGGACTTTTTCAGGCCCGAGGGGGAAATGGTGCCGCCCTTGATCGCACTGTTGTTCGCCACCACCAGTACCCGTACACCCGACACGTAACCGATCCCGGCGATCAGGCCACCGCCTGCGGCACTGCCGTCCTTGTCGTCGTGCAGCTTGTAGCCGGCCAGGCCGGCCAGCTCGAGAAACGGCGCACCAGGGTCGAGCAACAGGTTGAGGCGTTCGCGAGGCAGCAACTGCGCGCGTTTTTCGAACTTGGGTCTGGCCTCGGCCGCCTTGTCCAGCAGGGTCTGTTCAAGGCTGCGCAGCTGCTCGACGGCAACCAGCATTGCCGCGCGGTGGCGGGCGAACGGTTCGCTGTGGGGGTCGAGTTGCGACTGAATCACCGGCATGGCTTATTCCTTGTCCTTGAGCACATCAGGCAGGTACGCGCGGTGGAAGCCGTTGTACGACTCGCTGTGGGTCGCCTTGTGGATCGGCCAGGCCCGGCCGCCGAGGCTGGCTGCGCCGTCGATGCGCAGGGTGCTGCCGCTGATGAACGCCGCGCCCGGGCTGAGCAGGAACACGATCGCCGCGCTGACTTCCGATTCGGTGCCGATGCGCTTGAGCGGCACGTGTTCACGCAAGGTCGGAATCACCGCCTTGAACGCACCTTCGTAGGTGTCCATGCCGCTGGACGCGATCCAGCCCGGCGCCACGGCGTTGACCCGGACCCCGGCGTGGCCCCATTCGAAGGCTGCGGTCTTGGTCAGGTTGTCCATGCCCGAGCGCGCCGCGCCCGAGTGGCCCATGCCCGGCATGCCACCCCACATATCAGCGAGCATGTTGACGATGGCGCCGCCATGTTTGCTCATGGACTGGTTGAACACTTCCCGGGCCATCAGGAAGCCGCCCAACAGATTGGTGCGCATCACCGTTTCGAAACCCTTCAGGTTGATCGAGGCCAGTGGTGACGGGTACTGGCCGCCGGCGTTGTTGACCAGGCCGTGAATCGGGCCGTGCTTGCGGATCAGTTCGCTGACCAGATGCGTGACCGCTTCTTCCTCGCGGATATCGCAAGTGCTCCAGTCAGCCCTGCCACCATCTTCGGCAATTTCGGCGGCGACGGTTTTCAACTTGTCGGCCTTGCGCCCGACCAGCAGCACATGGGCGCCGAGGGCCGCCAGTTCGTGAGCGGTGCAGCGGCCGATGCCACTGCCGCCACCGGTGACGATGATGGTCTGGCCGGCAAACACATCGGCTTTGAAAATCGAATCGTAGGCCATGGCGGCAATCCTCTAGTTGACCTGGTCGGCGATGCGCTGGGGCACCGGAATCTGGATTTCCAGCAACTGCTGGGCGAACGCCTTGCCCTGCGGATCGATCCGCAGGCTGGCCACGCCCCCGCCACCCAGGGCGTTTTCCAGGAGGAAATTGAGGCTGTGGGTGGCGGGCAAGTACCAACGCTCGACGCGCCCGTGGATCGGGTCGAGGACGTGGCTCATCCAGTCGACGATCACCTCCGGGGTCAGGGCTTCGGCGATCCACGGCAGGTACTGCGGATCGCGGGCCATGACGCCGATGTTGCTGTGGTTGCCCTTGTCACCGGAGCGGGCGACCGCGAGCTTGACCAGGGCGACGCTGGCGTCGGCCGGGCCCGAAGGCCTGGGTGGTTCGAACGGTACCGGCAATTCGGCGCTGTCGAGCACATCGAGGGCGGGCAGGGCGCAGGGGTGGCGCTGACCCATGAGATCAATGTCCAGCGTGCAGGCGGTTTTGTCGATCAGGAACGAAAACAGGCGGATCAGCGGATACACCGTCGGCCGGCCGCCGACGATCCCGGTCAGCCCCGGCGCCATGCCGGTGGCGGCCTGGGCGATTTCCCGGGAGAACAGGATCAAGGCCTGTTTGTGCGGATGGCGCACTGCGAGCTTGATCACCACTTCGCGGCTGTCCTGGCGCTGGCCGTGGGGGCCGTACGTGGCTTCGCTGCCAAGCAGTTCAATGTTCACCTCGCTGTAGGGCGCCCAGCCGCGCTGGCTGAACATCTGCGAGGTCTTGTTGATGATCGCTTCACTGACACGCCGGGCCTTGTCCACCGCATCGATGCCGGCGATCAGGCAACTGGCGGTGCAGCGGAAACCGTCGGGGTAGGTGGCGCTGACCTTGTACTGGGCGGTGGGCGGCAAGCCTTTTGCGCCATGCACCCGGACCGCGTTTCGGCCTTGCTGCACGAGCCGGACCTGGGTGAAATCGCAGACCACGTCGGGCAGCAGGTAGGCCCGTGGGTCGCCGATTTCATAGAGCATCTGTTCGCCCACGGTCAGGGGCGTGACCAATCCGCCGCTGCCTTCGGGCTTGCTGACGATGAACTGGCTGTCGGCGCTGACTTCGACGATGGGAAAGCCGATGTGCTCGTAGTCGGGCACATCGCGCCAATCGGTGAAATTGCCGCCGGTGCATTGCGCGCCGCATTCGATGATGTGCCCGGCCAGCGCCGCCTGGGCCAGTTTGTCGTAGTCGTGCCACGACCAGCCGAACTCATGCACCAGCGCGGCACTGACCACGGCGCTGTCGACTACGCGCCCGGTGATCACGATGTCCGCGCCCAGGCGCAGGGCTTCGACGATGCCGGGCGCGCCAAGGTAGGCGTTGGTCGAGACACACATTGGCGGCAGGGGGGCGCCGCTGAACATTTCATGAATGCCTTGGCTGCTTAGCTGCTTGAATTGCGGTTGCAGGTCATCGCCCAGCAGGACGGCGATCTTCAGGGTGACGCCGGCCTTGTCGCAGGCCGCTTGCAGGGCCGCGGCACAGGCGTGCGGATTGACGCCGCCGGCATTGCTGATCACGCGGATCTTTTGTTCGGCGAGTTGGGAGAGCAGCGGCCCGAGGACTTCGACGAAGTCAGTGGCGTATCCGGCCTGGGGATCTTTCATCCGCGCGCCCGCCATGATCGACAGGGTGATTTCGGCCAGGTAGTCGAAGACCAGGTAGTCCAGGTGCCCGCCTTCCACCAGTTGCGCGGCGGCGGTCGAGGTGTCGCCCCAGAAGGCGCTGGCGCAGCCGATGCGAATCGTTCTTGGCGCAATCAACTCCATAACCCCCTCCGGCAACAATGCTTCGAGACTACCAAGCAAGCGCTTGGTTTGTAAACGGCTGAACTATCTTCTTCCCGAGCGCTTGCTTGGTCGTCGCCAGTTGCTTAAATTGCCAGCGCAACCCCAATGTTTTCGCGGGGAGCGCGGCATTGGACTGATCGACTGTAGGAGAGAACGGGTGGATGAGCAAAAAGCCTTGAGCGTCATGCGCGAGTTGGTCGACAGCGGGCAATTGACCGACCCCGACAGCGCCCGTGGCAAGTTGCTGCAAGTGGCGGCCCACCTGTTTCGCCACAAAGGCTATGAACGCACGACCGTGCGCGACCTGGCCGGTGCCGTGGGCATCCAGTCGGGGAGCATTTTTCATCACTTCAAGAGCAAGGACGAGATCCTGCGGGCGGTGATGGAGGAGACCATTCGCTACAACACCGCGTTGATGCGGGCGGCCATCGCCGAGACGGGCGACGTGCGCGAGCGGGTGCTGGCGCTGATCCGCTGCGAATTGCAGTCGATCATGGGCGGCAGTGGCGAAGCCATGGCCGTGCTGGTCTACGAATGGCGATCGCTGTCCGAGGAGGGTCAGGCCCAGGTCCTGGCGCTGCGCGATATCTATGAAGACATCTGGCTGCAGGTGCTGGGTCAAGCCAAGAGCGCCGGTTTTATCCGCGGCGATGTGTTTATCACCCGGCGCTTCCTGACCGGGGCGCTGTCCTGGACCACCACCTGGTTTCGAGCCGGTGGCAGCATGAGCCTGGATCAACTGGCGGAGGAGGCCTTGATCCTGGTGCTGGAGGGCAAGTAAGGCGGGTGTGCGGGTCGGCAGGAAACTGGCTAACTGGGCGAAACCGCCTAGCTTGAATGCATTGATGCAGTACTTCGGGAGTGGGTTGTTTTGATGTCTTCGCCAATTCGGACGGCTTCGCGGTTTTTACTGGCGGTGGTCGCGGCGTTATCGGTTCTACCGACCCAGGCTGCACAACTGGTGCGCATCGGTGCCGCACACTTTCCACCCTACACGGTGCGCCCTGAATCCGGGGCCGACACCGGCCTGTTGCCGCAACTGGTCGAGGCCCTCAACACCCTGCAAAGCGACTACCGGTTCGTGCTGGTACCCACCTCCATTCCCCGTCGTTTTGGCGATTTCAAACAAGGCCGGGTGGACATGGCGATCTTCGAAAACCCCAATTGGGGCTGGAAGGACATTCCCCACACCAGCGTCGACATGGGCCTGGAAGATGCCGAAATCTTCGTCGCCCAACGCTTGCCGGAGCGCCAGCAAAGTTACTTCAGCGACCTCAGCGGCAAGCGCCTGGCGTTGTTCAGCGGCTACCACTACGAGTTCGCCAACTTCAATGCCGACCCCAAGTATCTCGCCACTCACTACAACGCCACGTCGACCTACTCCCATGACAGCAACCTGCTGATGGTGCTGCGTGGGCGCGCCGATGTCGCCCTGGTCACACGGTCCTACCTGAGCGACTACTTTCTGCGCAACCAGCAAGTCGCCAGCGAGTTGCTGGTATCCGAGCGCGTCGACCAGATCTATCACCACTACGCCATTCTGCGGCCGGCCGCGCCGATCAGCGGGGAGGCCTTCGGCAAGTTGCTGCAAGGGTTGCGGGACAATGGCCAGATGCTGAAGATTTTCGACCCCTACAAAATTGCGGTCTTGCCGGCGCCGGCTAACTGAGCGGGGCACCGTAAGTCGTGTATCGCTTAAATTTTCCGGCTTGGCTCACGTCAAACGTTGACCTGTCGACGAATCGTGAGCCCGACCCATGTTCAATCCGAATGTCCTGCCTTTACCAAACGGCAGCCGTCTCGTAGCCGATGAAACCGAAACCGGGCTGAGCCTGAGCCTTGAAGGCCAGTCGCTGATCCAGCTACACCAGACCCGCGCGCCCGAGTTGCTGCTGCAATTGCACGAGGGCGCTCCACGCCCCGACAGCCGGGCCATCTGGGCCGCGTGTTACTGGTTGTTCGCCCGTGACCCTGCTTGCCAGCGACTGGTCTGGCAACTCGATGAAGCGCCACCTGAAGCGTTGCTCAGCGCATTGCTGGTGTCTACCGAAACGGTCGGCCAGTTCCGTTGCGAACGCACGCTGTTCTGGCAGTTGCCGCAGCCGTGGCTGGGTCAGTCGCTGACGGGCTGTTACCCACAGCAGATGGTATTCAGCGGCGGCAAGCGTCACCCGTTGCGCCCGCCGAAGCCCCGGGGCGAGGTGTATCGGCGTTTCGATGCCAGGCTGGGGGCCTGGATTTCCCTGCGTACGGTGGACATCGACGAGGATCTTGCGCGTTTCAATCGCTGGCAGAACAGCCCTCGAGTGGCGAATTTCTGGCAGGAGCAGGGCAGTCTCGAACAGCATCGAGAGTACCTGGGCAAACTCCAGGACGATCCCCATACCCTGACCTTGATCGGTTGTTTCGACGATCAGCCCTTTGCCTACTTCGAAGCCTATTGGGCCAAGGAAGACCGCATCGCGCCGTTCTACGAAACGGATGACTACGACCGTGGCATTCATATGCTGGTGGGGGAAGAACAGCACCGTGGACCGCACAAGGTGGCGAGCTGGCTGTCGGCGCTGGTGCACTACCTGTTTATCGATGATCCACGTACCCAACGGGTCGTCGCCGAGCCCCGTGCCGACAACGCGAAGATGATCGGGCACATGCAAGGACAGGGATTTTACTGCGAGAAGGAATTCGACTTTCCACACAAGCGCGCAGCGTTAATGGCGCTGGGGCGCGAGCGGTTCTTCGATCGCTGCTCGTTGACCTGAACCGGGAGTATCGGCAGAAAATCGTCCGAATGCCGCGAAGGACTTCGGACGATTTTGCAGCTAGCGGTCCTGCGCTTCCTTGGCGTCCATTTCCGCATTGCGTTCGGCGACGCGTTTGCGCTGTTCATCGGTCAGCTCAACCTTGTGGGCGGTGTCACGCAGCATCATCAGACCGCCAACGATAGAGCCAATGGCAACTATCAGAATCAACCAGGCATACCAGGGCATGGGACCTCCTTGAAAGCCGGTCGGCGGGCGAGGGTTTCGCTTGCCGAACGTGCATACCACTTTGAGCGATTGGATTTCGCAGTGGTTCCATTCTATGCCTGTTTCACACCTGCGATGTTGCCTGTCATGCCGCCATCGCGAGCAAGCTCGCTCCCACAGGGTTTTTGCAGTGTATGGGTGAACGCATTCCCCCTGTGGGAGCGGGCTTGCTCGCGAAGGGGCCAGCCAGAACAACGCAGTAACCAAGCCATAAACCCAGTCTTTACGCTTTCTTTATACCCCGCGCGCCCCCTCGCTCTCGTTCCTTTACAGCCTCCCTGCCGACAATACCTCCACACGCGGCAATACGCCGTAACACGGAGAACTTCCATGAGCGTTCTGGACGGAGTGTCACTGCTGCTGGCAGTGGGACTGTTCATTTATCTGTTGGTTGCGCTGTTGCGCGCAGACCGGAACTAGGAGCGGCTATGCACAGTTATGACTATTGGCTGATCCTGGCGTTTTTCGCGCTGGTTTTGGTCCCGGCACCGTTCCTGGGGCGGTTCTACTACAAGGTCATGGAAGGCCAGCGCACCTGGCTGACGCCGATCCTGGGTCCCGTCGAACGCGGTTGTTATCGTCTGGCCGGCGTCGATCCCCAGGTCGAACAGAGCTGGCAGAAGTACACCCTGGCCTTGCTCGCCTTCAACCTTGCGGGTTTCCTGTTGCTGTTCGCAATCCTGCTGTTCCAGGACCAGTTGCCGCTGAACCCGCAAAACCTGCCCGGCCAGGAGTGGACGCTGGCGTTCAACACCGCCGTCAGCTTCATGACCAACACCAACTGGCAGGGCTACAGCGGCGAAGCATCCCTGAGCTACCTGAGCCAGATGGTTGGCCTCACCGTGCAGAACTTCGTCAGCGCCGCCACCGGCCTGGCGGTACTGGTAGCCCTCTGCCGCGGCATCGGTCGCAAATCCACGGCGTCGCTGGGCAACTTCTGGGTCGACATGACTCGCGCCACCCTCTACGGCCTGCTGCCACTGTGCCTGCTGCTGGCGCTGTTCCTGGTCTGGCAGGGCGTGCCGCAAACCTTCGCGCAGTACGTCAATGCGCTGACGATGCAGGGTGTCGATCAGGTCATCCCGCTGGGGCCGGCCGCCAGCCAGATTGCGATCAAGCAACTGGGCACCAACGGTGGTGGCTTCTTCGGCGTCAACTCGGCGCATCCGTTCGAGAACCCGACGGCCTGGAGCAACCTGTTCGAAGTGGCGTCGATCATCCTGATTCCGGTCGCGCTGGTGTTCACCTTCGGCCATTACGTCAAGGACCTGCGCCAGAGCCGCGCGATCATTGCCTGCATGCTCGCCCTGTTCCTGATCGGCGGCGCGACCTCGATGTGGGCCGAGTACCAGCCCAACCCGAGCCTGGCCAACGTCGCCGTCGAACAGACCGCACCGCTGGAGGGCAAGGAGGCACGTTTCGGTACCACCGCCACGGTGCTGTGGTCGGTGACCACCACGGCGGCCTCGAACGGTTCGGTCAATGGCATGCATGACAGCCTCAACCCGCTCAGCGGCATGGTCGCGCTGGTCAACATGATGGTCGGCGAAGTGATCTTCGGCGGCGTCGGTGCCGGCCTCTACGGCATGTTGCTCAACGTGCTGATCGCAGTGTTCCTCGCCGGCCTGATGATCGGCCGGACCCCGGAATACCTCGGCAAGAAACTGCAGGCCCGTGAGGTACAACTGTTGGTGGTGACCCTGCTGGTCATGCCGCTCGGCGTGCTGGTCCTCGGTGCGATTGCCGCCAGCCTGCCAGGGCCCGTGGCCTCGGTGAGCAACCCTGGCGCCCATGGTTTCAGCCAATTGCTCTACGCCTACACCTCGGCCAGTGCCAACAACGGTTCGGCGTTCGCTGGCTTCGGCGCCAATACGGCGTACCACAACCTGATGCTGGGCCTGGGCATGTTGATCGGTCGCTGCGGCTACATCCTGCCGGTGCTGGCCCTGGCCGGCAGCCTGGCGATGAAGAAGACCGCACCGATCGGCCAGAACAGCTTCCCGACCCACGGTCCGCTGTTCGTGACCTTGTTGACCGTGACCATCTTGCTGGTGGGTGGTTTGACCTTCCTGCCGACGCTGGCGCTGGGTCCGATTGCTGAACATCTGAGCATGGGCTTCTAAGGAATCCATCATGAATATGCCTGTAAGCAAAACCGCCGTCGTCAAGGCGCCGGAACAACCAAAAACCGCTATCTCGGCCCTCTGGCGCCCGGCGCTGGTGCAAGCGTTCGTCAAGCTCGACCCACGGCAATTGCAGCGTGCGCCGGTGATGCTGGTGGTCGAACTGACGGCGATCCTGACCACCGTGCTGTGCTTCATTCCCGACACGGCGGTGCCGACCTTCGTCGCCGCGCAGATTGCCCTGTGGCTGTGGTTCACCGTGCTGTTCGCCAACTTCGCCGAGGCCCTGGCCGAAGGTCGCGGCAAGGCCCGCGCCGACAGCCTCAAGGCCGGTAGCGAAGGCTTGAGCGCCCGACGCAGGACCAGCAACGGCAGCTTTCAGGTAGTGCCAGCCGCCAACCTGCGCAAGGGCGATGTGGTGCGCGTCGAAGCGGGGGAGATGATCCCCGGCGACGGCGAGGTGATCGAAGGCATCGCGGCGGTCAACGAAGCGGCGATCACCGGTGAATCGGCGCCGGTGATTCGTGAGTCCGGTGGCGACCGCTCGGCCGTGACCGGCAACACCCGCCTGGTGTCTGACTGGCTGCTGGTGAAGATTACCGCCAATCCCGGCGAGTCGACCCTGGATCGCATGATCGCCCTGGTCGAAGGCGCCAAGCGCCAGAAAACCCCGAACGAAGTGGCGCTGGACATCCTGTTGATCGGCCTGACCCTGATCTTCCTGCTGGTGGTGGTTACCCTGCAGCCGTTCGCCCACTTCGCCAATGGCAGCCTGCCGCTGGTGTTCCTGGTGGCCTTGCTGGTCACGCTGATCCCGACCACCATCGGCGGCCTGTTGTCCGCCATCGGTATCGCCGGCATGGACCGCCTGGTGCGCCTGAACGTGATCGCCAAGTCCGGTCGCGCCGTGGAGGCGGCGGGGGACGTGCACGTCCTGCTGCTGGACAAGACCGGCACCATCACCTTCGGCAACCGTCGTTGCTCGGCGGTGTATGCCGCGCCGGGTGTGAGTAGCAAGGAACTGGCTGAGGGTGCGTTGTTCGCGTCCCTGGCCGACGACACCGCTGAAGGCAAGTCCATCGTCGAGTACTTGCGCGGCCTTCATCCGCAGGCCGAGCCGTCCGCCGAACTGCTGACAGCCGTGCCGTTCAGCGCCGAAACCCGCCTGTCCGGTGTCGACTATCAGGGTCGCGTGTATCGCAAGGGTGCGGTGGATTCGTTGCTGGCGTTCGTTGGCCTCAAGCGCGCTGAGCTGGCGCCGGCGCTGTCCCGTGAAATCGACAAGATCGCCCAGAGCGGCGGCACCCCGTTGCTGGTCTGCGCCGACGGCAAACTGCTCGGCGCGATCCACCTCAAGGACGTGGTCAAGCCGGGCATCCGCGAGCGTTTCGCCGAGCTGCGCAAACTGGGGATCCGCACGGTCATGGTCACCGGCGACAACCCGCTGACCGCCGCGGCGATTGCCGCTGAAGCGGGCGTGGACGACGTGTTGGCCGAAGCCACGCCGGAGAAAAAACTGGCGCGCATCCGCCACGAGCAAAACGACGGGCGCCTGGTGGCCATGTGTGGCGACGGTGCCAACGACGCCCCGGCCCTGGCCCAGGCGGACGTGGGCATGGCGATGAACGACGGCACCCAGGCGGCGCGCGAAGCGGCGAACATGGTCGACCTCGACAGCGATCCGACCAAGCTGCTGGACGTGGTGCAGATCGGCAAGGAACTGCTGGTGACCCGCGGCGCGCTGACGACCTTTTCCATCGCCAACGATGTGGCCAAGTACTTCGCCATCCTGCCGGCCCTGTTCGCCGCGATCTACCCGCAACTGGGCGTGTTGAACGTCATGCAGCTGCACAGCCCGCAGAGCGCGATTCTCTCGGCGATCGTGTTCAACGCCCTGATCATCGTGGTGCTGATTCCGTTGGCGCTGCGTGGTGTGCGGGTGCAGGCGGCGAGTGCGGCGGCGTTGTTGCGACGCAATCTGCTGATCTATGGGCTTGGCGGGATTGTCGTGCCGTTCGTGGGAATCAAGGCGATCGACATGTTGTTGACGGCGTTGCATCTGGTTTGACCTTCGCAGGGTGCCAGATGCACCGCTTTCGCGAGCAAGCCCGCTCCCACATTTGAAATGCATTCCCCCTGTGGGAGCGGGCTTGCTCGCGAAGAATGCGACACGGTCCACCTGACTGGACGCTGTATTTTTTCACCGAATTCGAGGATTTTGAAATGTCCACAATGATACGCCCGGCCCTGAGCCTGCTGGTCCTGATGACCCTGATCACCGGCGTCGCCTATCCCCTGGTGGTCACCGGCGTGGCCCAGGTCGCCTTCCCGGACCAGGCCAATGGCAGCCTGGTGCGCGATGCCGACGGCAAGGTTCGCGGCTCAACACTGATCGCCCAGGATTTCGTCGGCGACGCCTGGTTCCACCCACGGCCATCGGCCGGTGCCTTTGCCACCGTGTCGAGCAGCGCCAGCAACCTGTCGCCGAGCAACCCGGCCCTGGCCACCCGGGTGATCGACGATGCCAGCAAACTCCAGGTCCCAGGGCAGGGGCCGGTACCGCTGGCAATGCTCACCACCTCCGGCAGCGGCCTCGATCCGCACTTGCCACCGGCCGCGATTGCCTATCAACTGGCGCGTGTTGCCGCGGCGCGTAATGTGCCGGTTGCGACCCTGCAGAATCTGTTGGATGCGCACACCGAGCAACCGTTGGTAGGCCCACCGGTGGTGAATGTGCTTGAGTTGAACCTGGCGCTGGAAAAGCTCTAAATCAAAAGATCGCAGCCTTCGGCAGCTCCTACAGGTGTCCGCCGATCCCCTGTAGGAGCTGCCGAAGGCTGCGATCTTTTGAGGCCACACCCAAATCCCAAATCGAACAAGGCAAAGACAAATGAGCGACTCCGGCCGCGCCGACGCGCTGTTAGCAGACCTTCCCCGCGATGGCCGTGGCCGGCTCAAGGTGTTCCTCGGCGCCGCGCCCGGTGTAGGCAAGACCTACGCCATGCTGCAAGCCGCCCACAGCCAACTGCGCCAGGGCGTGAAAGTCATTGCTGGCGTGGTCGAAACCCATGGCCGCGCCGAGACCGAAGCGTTGCTCGGCGGCTTGCCGCAACTGCCGTTGGTGCGCTCGTCATACCGTGGCGTGGAGCTCGAGGAAATGGACCTCGACGGTCTGCTCGCGGCCAAGCCAAGGCTGGTGCTGGTGGACGAACTGGCCCACACCAACGCCCCCGGCAGCCGACACGAAAAGCGCTGGCAGGACATTCAGGAACTGCTCGCCGCGGGCATCGACGTGTACACCACGGTCAACGTCCAGCACCTGGAAAGCCTCAATGATCAGGTGCGCGGCATCACCGGCGTGCAGGTGCGCGAAACCCTGCCGGACTGGGTGTTGCAGGAAGCCTACGAACTGCTGCTGATCGACCTGCCGCCACGGGAATTACTCGAGCGCCTGCGCGACGGCAAGGTCTACGTGCCGGAGCAGGCGCGGGCGGCGATCGATGCGTTTTTCTCCCAGACCAACCTCACCGCCCTGCGCGAACTGGCGATGCAAACGGCCGCCGCCCAGGTCGACAACGACCTGACCCAGGGTTATCGCCAGATGGGGCAGGCGGCACCCACGGTGCGTGGTCGCTTGCTGGTCGGCGTCGATGGCGATGCCCAGGCCGAGCGCCTGGTGCGTCACGCCAGCCGCGTCGCCCAGCGACGGCATCTGCCGTGGAGCCTGGTGCATGTGGACAACGGCAGCCTGCGTGACGAGCAGTCGCGCCTGCGCCTGCAAAGTGCCCAGCAACTGGCTGAACGCCTCGGCGGTGAAGTGGTGCTGCTGCGGGCTGGCGAGGTGGCGAAAACCCTGATCCAGCACGCCGCCGAACGCCGCGCCAGCCTGGTACTGGTAGCCCAGTCGCGGCCGCGCCTGCGCCGTCGCCTGTTTGGTGGCGGCCTGGCGGCGCGCTTGCTGCGCAACGCCCGCGGGCTGGAAATCAACGTGCTCGACACCGAGCATGAACAGCATCAGCCACGCCAGCGCTCAATGCAGTCGCTGGTCTGGTTCGACTACGCCCTGGCTGTGGTGGCGACGGTGTTGGCCACTGCCCTGGCCTGGGCGGTGGCGAGCGTGCTGCCGTTGCCGAACATCTCGCTGGTGTTCCTCGCCGCCGTGTTGCTGGTGGCGGTGCGCAGCAGTCTGGGCCCGGCACTGGCCTGTGCGGCGTTGTCGTTCCTGACCTACGATTTTTTGTTCATTCCGCCGAATTTTTCCTTCAGCATCCAGCGCGAAGAAGACGTCCTGACCTTGCTGTTCTTCCTGCTGATGGCGGCCCTCACCGGCAACCTCGCGGCGCGCCAGCGCCGGCAATTGCAGGCCCTGCGTGACACCCAGGAAGAGACCAGCGAACTGCTCGACCTGTCGCGCAAACTCACCGCCGCCACCGACCGCCAGGCCGTGGTCAGCGCGGCGACCCAGCACCTCAACGGCTGGAGCGATGTGCAACTGTGCCTGCTCAACCGCGATGGCCAGAGCGACTGGAAAGTCGAGACCGGTGGCCCGCTGGAATTCACCGAAGCCGAACGCGCCGCCGCCGATTGGGCCTGGCAGCACGATCAACCGGCGGGCGCGGGCACCGGGACTCTACCGTTCGGCCGTTGGTGGTGGTGGCCCTTGTCGGTGGAGGACGGTCCGCTGGCGCTGCTCGGTGTGTGTGCGAAAGAGGGCCAGACCTTGAGCGGCCAGCGTCGGCGTCTGTTGACCGCATTGAGCCAGCCGCTGGCCCAGGCACTGGCCCGCGCGCAATTGGTCGATGACTTGGAAGCCGCGCGGTTGCACGGCGAAACCGAACAACTGCGCAGTGCCTTGCTGGCGTCGGTGTCCCACGATCTGCGCACGCCACTGACTTCCATGCGCGGCAGCATCGACAGCCTGCTGGCCCTCGGCGAGGCCATTCCACTGGAGGATCGCCGCGAGCTGTTGGAAGGCACCCGCGATGAAGCCGAACGCCTCGATCGCTACATTCAGAACCTGCTGGACATGACCCGCCTCGGTCACGGCGCGTTGAAGCTGGCGCGGGACTGGGTGTCACCGGCGGACATCGTCGGCAGTGCGCTCAATCGCCTGCGCGCGGTGCTGGCGCCGTTGCAGGTCAGCACTGAAGTGCCGGGGGAGCTACCGCTGCTGTTCGTGCATGCGGCGCTGATCGAACAGGCGCTGGTCAACGTGCTGGAAAACGCCGCGCGGTTTTCCCCCGCCCATGGGCGCCTGCAATTGCGTGCCGGGGCGGACGACACCGAGCTGTTTTTCTCGGTGAGCGACGAAGGCCCGGGGATTCCGCAGGACGAGCGGGCGAAGATTTTCGACATGTTCTACACCGCCGCCCGTGGCGACCGGGGCGGGCAGGGCACCGGGCTGGGGCTGGCGATCTGTCAGGGCATGGTCGGTGCCCATGGCGGGCGGATCAGCGTCGCCGACGGCATCGAAGGGCGCGGCACCTGCATCACCCTGCACTTGCCGCTGCAGGCGCAGCCCGGATATGAGGGTGAAGCCTGATCGTGCGTGCGCTACTCTCTTGCCACTTCTTTGTGTTGATGTGAATTCATGAGCCAGACCGCGACCATTTTGGTCATCGACGACGAACCGCAGATCCGCAAATTCCTGCGCATCAGCCTCGCTTCCCAAGGCTACAAGGTACTGGAGGCCGGCACCGGCACCGAAGGCCTGGCACAGGCGGCCTTGAACAAGCCGGACTTGCTGGTGCTCGACCTCGGCTTGCCGGACATGGACGGCCAACAGGTGTTGCGCGAGTTTCGCGAGTGGTCGACGGTGCCGGTGCTGGTGCTCTCGGTGCGGGCCGCTGAAGGGCAGAAAGTCGAGGCGCTGGATGGCGGCGCCAATGACTACGTGACCAAGCCGTTCGGCATCCAGGAATTCCTGGCGCGGATTCGTGCGCTGCTGCGCCAGGCGCCGGTGGGCGAAACCCAGCCAGCGGCGCTGTCCTTCGGCCCGCTGATGGTGGACCTGGCCTATCGCCGGGTCTTGCTCGATGGCAGCGAAGTCGCGCTGACCCGCAAGGAATACGCGGTGCTGGCGCAACTGGCACGGCATCCCGGACGGGTTATCACCCAGCAGCAATTGCTCAAGGACATCTGGGGGCCGACCCATACCGAAGACACGCATTACCTGCGGATCGTGGTTGGGCACCTGCGCCAGAAACTGGCGGATGACCCGACGCAGCCCAGGTTTATCGTGACCGAGGCGGGGGTGGGGTATCGGTTGTTGAGTGAGGGCAGTCTTTAGACCTGTGTCGTCTGGTCCGGCCTCTTCGCTGGCAAGCCAGCTCCTACAGAGGACGCTGAGATCCCTGTAGGAGCTGGCTTGCCAGCGAAGAGGCCCGCACATTCACCCAAGAACCTCAGGAATCCCGCTCATTCTCATACCGGTCCAAAGTATCCCGCGCAATCTCCCGCCCCAGCGCGATCAACTCCGGCGCCTTGTAGAACTCGAAAAACCGGCACACCCGCTTCGGCACGTTGATCAGGATGTCCGGCGGATACCCGGCAATCTTGTATTGCGCCAACGAGGTCTGCATCACCTCGAAACTCTGGTTGATCAAGTCCAGCAGCGACGCCGGCCCCACGTTGTCGATGATGAACGACCCTGTGGCCGATTTCGGCGCGCCGTCCTGCTCGGGCGCGGCCGCCGGTTGTTGCGAGTCAGGCTTGGCCGACTCGACCCAAGGGTTGATCTCCGCCGCTTCGGCCAACAGCGCTTCCTTCTCCAGCAGCAGCAATTGCTCGGCCTGCTTGCGCCGGAACGGCATCTTCGAACCCAGGGAATTGATCAGGCTGTCGAAGCGGGTCTTGAACGCGGCCGGGCGCTGGATTACCGGTAACTGGTAGTGACGCTGGTTGGTGGAGTTGAGGTTGACCGCGATGATCAGGTCGCAATGGCTCGACACCACCGGCACGATCGGCAACGGGTTGAGGATGCCGCCATCGACCAGCATGCGATTGCCCTGCATCACCGGCGTAAACAGGCTGGGAATGGCCGCCGAGGCACGCATGGCCTGGTGCAGGCAGCCTTCCTGGAACCAGATTTCCTGCTGGTTGGTCAGGTCGGTGGCCACCGCCGTATAGGGGATGCGCAGGTCTTCGATATTGATTTCACCCACGATCTTGCGGATCTGCCCGAAGACCTTTTCCCCGCGGATCGCCCCCAGACGAAAACTGACGTCCACCAGGCGCAGCACGTCGAGATAATCCAGGCTCTCGATCCAGTCGCGATAATCATCGAGTTTGCCGGCGGCGTAGATCCCGCCGACCACCGCACCCATGGAACAACCGGCGATACAGGCGATATCGTAGCCACGCCGTTCGATTTCCTGGATAACGCCGATATGGGCATAGCCCCGGGCTCCACCCGAGCCCAACACCAGTGCGACACGCTTTTTCATTGATCGCCCTCGTTTGAATGGTTCAACAATGCACCCTTCAAGGGGCCCGCTTCAATCGTCAGGTCGTTCGGTCGCGCGAATGGGTCGTTTTTTCGACACTCCATGGCGGCTGATGGGTATTCTCCCGCCGCAGGGTTTGCGTTGGCGATGGACGGCACTTTTTGCCCGCCAGACCGTCCTACCTGCATGACTGTTTCCTATCTTTGAGGTGTAAGAAATGAAAGCCTGGATCTGTGTGCCACTGATTGCCCTGGCACTGGCCGGTTGTGCCGGCAAAACCGCCTATCGCGACAGCTGCGGCAGCCAGCTCGATGCCGCGTGGCGAGAGCTGGACCTGGCCAAGGCCGAAGGCTTCGCCGGTACCGTCAGCTACTCC
Organism: Pseudomonas sp. YuFO20; assembly: GCF_035064975.1. NCBI lineage: Bacteria > Pseudomonadati > Pseudomonadota > Gammaproteobacteria > Pseudomonadales > Pseudomonadaceae > Pseudomonas > Pseudomonas sp. YuFO20. The sequence continues at coordinate 9,856 of NZ_JAXDEO010000015.1, read as the reverse complement.
AAGGCGTTGTCGCTGCTGACCGCGGCCAAGACCCAGCAGCAATTCGAAGGCTTCGAGGGCTGCTCGAAAAAGGCCGAAAAGGCGCGTTTCTATATTCGTGAATCGCGCGCGGGGCGATAGAAGCAGCTACAAGTTATAAGCTGCAAGCTTGATGCTCGCAGCTGTTTACGGAGTAAATCCCATGATCAACCGGCTGGTCGCCCGCGTCCTGGGCCTGGAAATTCGTCTGCTGGCCTGTCAGGCACGCTTGAGTGCCCATACCGACCCTGAGGCCTTGCACGACTTGCGTACCACGATGCGCCGGTTGCGTAGCCTGTTGCGACCCTTGCGTGGCTTGCCCGGCGTCGAACAGCTGGAAGTGGCGGCCTCCGCGGTCGGCGACCTGACCACGCCATTGCGTGATCGTGAAGTGATGGCGGCCTACTTGCTGGAGCACGATCAACCGCAAGCCGCGCAGCGACGCATGGCGCAAATGGCCAAGGCTTATCCCGCGGTGGCGACCAGTAATGAGCTGGCGCAGCTGCTGATGATTCTCGATGCCTTCCCGCGATTCCTGCGCGCCGCCCAACGCCAGGGGTTGCTCAAGGGGCTCGTCAAGCGCATCGAAAAACGCCTGGACAAGCAGTGGAAGAAACTCGACAGCGCCCTGCACGATCCCGCCCATGACCGTCATCGTTTGCGCCTGCTGATCAAGCGTGTGCGTTACGGCATCGACGCCTATCCCGAACTGGATCGCCTGCCCAAGGCCGCCATGCCCCGCTTGAAAGCAGCCCAGGGGGCCCTGGGGGACTGGCACGACTGTGTGCAATGGCTGGCTATGGCCGAGCAGGAGGCGGATCTGCAGCCTTGTGTCGCCGTTTGGCAAACCACCATGGCCAAGGCCGAACAGCGCGCCGACCGCGTCCTGGACAAGCTCAGCGCCGACTGCTTCAAATCCTGAAACCCCCACGGCCCCTTTGTAGGAGCGAGCTTGCTCGCGATGAACGTTAACGATAACGCGTTCATCCTGAATGTACGCGGTGTCCTTGAGTCCATCGCGAGCAAGCTCGCTCCTACAGGGGCACAGACGGCTCATCTGTCAGTCAATTTGACCGGAATAGGCACTGTACAGCCTCCGTGAGCTGGTTAAGATCCCCTCATCTTTTTCCTTTTCTTGAGGTCTTCATGCGCTTTTGCGATCTGCTCGACGCTGTCCGCCGTCAGCCACGCGAACTGTCTATCCCGGCCGGATGGGCACAGGGGCGCGCCAGCTTCGGCGGCCTGGTGGCCGCTCTGCAATACGAAGCCATGCGCGCCCAGGTGCCGGCGGACCGGCCGGTGCGCTCGCTGGCGATCACCTTTGTCGGCCCGGTCGAACCCGGCGTGCCGGTCAGTTTTGAAGTCGATGTATTGCGCGAGGGCAAGGCTGTCAGCCAGGTGCTGGGCCGGGCGATGCAAAAGGGCCAGGTGGTGACCCTGGTCCAGGGCAGCTTCGGCGCCTCGCGTCCATCGCAAGTGAAGGTACAGGCAGAGCCGGCGCCAGAGATGAAGCATTGGGAGGACTGCCAGGAACTGCCTTTCATCGAGGGCGTGGTCCCGCAATTCATGCAGCATCTGGCAATGCGCTGGAGTGTTGGCGGGCTGCCGTTTTCCGGCAGTACATCCCGTCAGATGGGCGGCTGGGTGCGCTTGCGCGGCGATGTGAAGGAGGAGCCGGTCACCGAGGCGCATATCCTCGCGCTGGTCGATGCCTGGCCACCGGCCCTGATGCCGTTCCTCAAGCAACCGGCGATGGGCAGCACGCTGACCTGGACCATCGAATTCGTCCAGCCGTTACTGGTGCTCAGCACTCTGGACTGGTGCAAATACCTGGTTGAAACCGAACACGCCGCCGACGGCTACGGCCATGCCGCCGCGAAACTGTGGGACGAGGAGGGGCGTTTGATTGCCATGAGCCGGCAGACGGTGACAGTGTTCGCCTGATCAATTCGCCTGATCAATGCCGACGGTGGCGCTCCCGCCAGGCGCGCCACCAGCCGCCGCTGAGGAAAAATCGCGGGAAGGTCAGGAACTGCTCGACCAGCAGGCGCGATACCGCGTCTTTGCGATCGCTGAACGGCTCGGCGGCTTGCAGCTCCAGGGTATGGCCGTGGCGTTGTAAACCCAGCGCGGCAATCACACCGACCACGCCGATGGCGAAGTTCGCCAGGTTCAGGCCAAACACCCCGGTGACGATCAGCAGGAACGCGACGATGAACAACGGCACGGCGATCAGGTGCAGCACCAGGTTGGTCGGGTGCTGGTGATTGTTCGGGTAGGCACGCCATTGCCAGGCGGGAAGGTTGGGATGACGTTTACCCATGATGCTGATCCTCGATCCATGTTGAACTGATGAATCAAGGATAGGCCCGGTCATTGCGGGCGGCGAATCAAGCTTGGCTATCGAAGCGATAGCGATCATGGGCATTCTCGATGTTGGCCGTTACAGCTTGAGCTGCCCGATCGCCTTGCTCAACTGACCGGCCAACGCCGCCAGCTCATCACTGGTGGTTGCCGAACTGACAGTCTGGCGCACCGTGTTCTCGGTCACATCGCGAATGCTCACCACCGCGCGGTTCATCTCTTCGGCCACCTGGCTCTGTTGCTCGGCCGCCACGGCGATCTGGGTGTTGCTTTCGCGCATCTGCGCCACCGCCCCGGTGATCTGTGCCAACGCGGCCCCAGCCTCCTGCGCCTGCTGTACGCATTCGTCGGCCTTGAATGAACTCTCCTGCATGAAGTCCACCGCATCGCGAGTGCCTGATTGCAACGCGGACACCATCACGGTGATTTCATCGGTGGAGGTTTGCACGCGCTTGGCCAGGTTGCGCACTTCATCGGCGACCACCGCAAAGCCACGGCCCATTTCACCGGCCCGAGCCGCTTCGATCGCCGCGTTCAGCGCCAGCAGATTGGTCTGCTCGGCAATGCTGTGAATCACATTGACCACCCCGTTGATCTTTTGGCTGTCCTCGGCCAGGCGCTGGATCATCTCGGCGGTCTGCTGCACCCCGGTCGACAGCCCGGCAATCGATCGCTGCACGCGCATCACCACTTCCTGGCCGCTGCCGGCCAGGGTGTCGGCAGATTGCGACAGGTCGCGGGTGGCACCGGCGTGCTGGGCGATGTGGTAGACGGTGGCGGTCATTTCATTGATGGCCGTCGCCGCCTGATCGGTTTCGCTCTGCTGGCCCAGCATGCCGTGACGCACTTCATTCATGCTCGAGGCCAGGCGTGCGGCACCGTCGTCCAGTTGCCGGACCGTGCTGGCGACGGTGCCGACCACGCGTTGGTAACCGGCCTGCATGGCGTTGAAAGCGTTGGCCATCTGCCCGACTTCGTCGCTGCAGGTCAGCGGGACGCGGGCCGACAGGTCGCCGGTTTTTTCGACGTGCAGCATCACGTCCTTCAAGGTATTGAGCTGGCTGAGCAAAAAACGGATCAACAACTGTGAGGCGCCAAGCATCGCCAGCATCAGGATGAACACCGCCACCGCATAGTTGGCGAAACGCTCGCCAAACACCTGGGCCAGGCTTGGGCCATGGGCAATCAGCGCGACCCGCTGACCATCCACGCGGGTGAAGACTTCGGCGCCGATCGGCAGGTTGTCACCGACATACGGCAGCGCATTGAGCTCGACCCAGCCGTTGGCATCGGCCAGTGCCTGCAGCGGCTGGCCGTTGAGCATCGGTGCCTGGCCCTGATCGAAAGTCAGCAGATGCTCTGCCTTGGGCAGCGGCTGCCCGGCAGGCCAGTCTGCGAGCAGTCGCGCCTGAGCCTGGGCCGATGCCTGGGCGGCATGACTACGGGCCTGTTGCTCGAGGTGCACGGCATAAAACACCAGCAGGAGCGTGGTGACGAAGGCGACCGCATTGACCGCCCAGAATTTGTACTTCAACGAGATGTTGCTAAGCCAGGCACCCATGGAGGTCTTCTCTGATAGCGGAAACAGTTTTGGCAAGGTGCCATTATTGTGCCGCTACTCGTAGGCTGATCGCTTGATGTGGGTCAAGATCACGAGCAATGTTTGCTCGCCGCCATCGCCGGGCGTAATGCGCTATCCTTCGCGCCCAGAAATTTACTTGCTACAGGATCCGCCTCCATGAAAGCCGCACTCATCGAACTCATCAGCAACATCAGCTCCGGGTGCATGGGCGATGACGAAATCGAGAAAGTCGCCGACGAAGCGGCCCAGGCCTACGCTGATCCAGCGGCTTTCCTGAGCGCCAACCCGGACATCAACTACGACGACACTTTCCCGATCCCGCTGGGTGAGTGGGTGGTCGTTGGCAGCCTGCCCGAGACCGTGTTGTTCCAGGCCGACACCTACATGGACCTGTTTGCCCAGATCGTTGCCTCGTTCGGCCCGGGGGTGGAGTTCAATCTCAAACCCAAGCAGCTGGCCAAGACCGAAGCCCTGACCGCGCTCAATCGCATCCAGGTGCAGATGAGCAGCCTGAACAAGGAAAACGGCGGTTACACGCTGATGAACTTCAGCCAGTTGCTGGATGATGAACTGCAAGTGGTCCTGGTCTACGGCAATGCCGTGCCACGGGTACTGGAGCTGTGCGCCGAAGTCGGCATCGCCGCCGCCCCCTCGCTGGAAGCCTTGAAAGTGGCGATCCACGTCTGAATCGGTAAAGCTGTCAAAAAAAAGGAACCCTGGTCAGGGCCGGCTATCCTATGAGGGCATACCACTCTTCGGGAGCGTCATCATGGGTTCCACGTTCAATAGCCTGGTTGGCCTGATCATTCTTGCCTTGGACATCTGGGCAATCATCAACGTGCTCAAAAGCGGCGCCGAGACCGGGATGAAGATCTTCTGGGTGCTGTTGATCCTGTTGCTGCCGGTTCTGGGCCTGATCATCTGGGCCATCGCAGGGCCGCGAGGAAATGTACGCGTCTGACGAAAGAACACTCGCCGGAACATTTGCCCGGCGTCCAAGGTCGAGATAGATGTAGGCCCATTCATGGGTTTTATCGAGGAGGCACCGATGCAAAAGTGGAAAGTCACTTTCGTGGATGATCATGGTGAAGTAATCGACGAAGTCTTCGAGCGCGACGAGTGCCCGAATCACGAGCAGGCCGCCAGACTCATCAAGGAACGGCTCCTTCCTGTGGCCGCCGAACTGGATCTGAATGATCTGGAGGGGCGAACCAGCGATGCAGGCGTAAAAAACCTGAAAACCCAGAACAGTATCGAAATCCGCAGCATTACCCCCATCTGAACCACTTCTTGTCCTTGACTGCTGTAAAACCAGGCCTTGGCAGCGCCTCTATCTTGGGGCTACTCTGCAATCGAGATCAGCGAATGGATCGCTAAGGTCTGGTCTTGTCAGCTCCATGCTTGTTTCCCATCGACATCTGGTTGTCGATTCGTGCGTACCCTCTGGGTGGCGCACCCAGGGAGTACGGAAAGTCTATCCATCAGTTTGAGGAGGACGTTTCATGAGCACAGCCTATCAAGAAGACATCAGCAGCAGTGTGCTGCGCCGCATGAAAGAAGGCGGTTTCGACTTTTCCCGGTTCCATCCCATCGAGTTCTACGCCATTTTCCCGGACGAGGAGCGGGCACGCAGGGCGGCAGGACATTTCCACCGTGGTGAATCCCTGGATGCGCAAGTCAGTGTGCGCGACGATGGCGCCTGGGCGTTGGAATTGTGCAAGGTCATGTATGCGACCTACGACGACATCGGCGATTTCGAACAGGGTTTCGAGGCAGTGGTAGAGCCTCTGGGCGGCATCATCGAAGGCTGGGGTGTGAAACAGGAGGTACGAGGGCGACTCGCATAATCTTATGAACAGTGACACTCGGCAATGACGGCTGACCTTCGGGTTGGCCGTTTTCGTTTGTGCCGATGGGAAATTCCACACGGCTTTGCAGGAGACCGGCTTGCCGGCGAAGGCGTCCCCGAAGAACGACGCATGACCTAATGACGCCTTCGCCGGCAAGCCGGCTCCTACAGACTATGCTAGTGATGGGCGACAACAACGCCTTGCAATGAAGCGGGGGCAGTCAGGTTGGGGCATTTGCCGCACAGGATTGGTGCGGTGCTCGCGTAGTGAATATCCAACCGATTGAAATCTAAGCGTTTCTGCCGATGGCACGGGCCTTGCGAAGGCCTGGATGTCCGGGTGACAAGGAGTACGGCATGATCCGCACCTATTTTGATGAAATGTACGATGCCGGCGGCCAGGTCCGCCCGCATTATCGGGAGTTTGCCCGTTGGCTGGCCGAAACGCCTGACGAGCTTCTGGCACAACGGCGACGCGAGGCCGATCTGTTGTTTCATCGCGCCGGGATTACCTTCACGCTCTACGGTGATGAGCAGGGGACAGAGCGCCTGATTCCCTTCGACACCATCCCGCGCAGCATCCCCGCCAGTGAATGGCGGGTGGTCGAGCGCGGCTGCATCCAGCGGGTCAAGGCGCTGAACATGTTCCTCGCCGACCTCTACCACGAGCAACGCATCATCAAGGCCGGGATCATTCCCGCCGAGCAGGTGCTGGCCAACGAGCAATACCAGTTGGCTATGCAGGGGCTCGACCTGCACCGGGATATCTATTCGCACATTTCCGGCGTCGACCTGGTGCGCGACGGTGACGGCACCTACTACGTGCTCGAAGACAACCTGCGTACACCCAGCGGCGTCAGCTACATGCTCGAAGACCGCAAGATGATGATGCGCCTGTTCCCCGAGCTGTTTGCGGCCCAGCGCATCGCCCCGATCGACCATTACCCGAACCTGTTGCTCGACACCCTGAAAAGCTCCAGCCCGATCGATAACCCGAGTGTCGTGGTGCTGACACCGGGGCGCTTCAACAGCGCATTCTTCGAGCATGCGTTCCTGGCGCGGGAAATGGGCGTCGAGCTGGTGGAGGGCGCGGATCTGTTCGTGCGCGACGACAAGGTGTTCATGCGCACCACCGACGGACCCAAGGCCGTCGACGTGATCTACCGCCGACTCGACGATGCGTTCCTCGATCCGCTGGCGTTCAATCCCGACTCGATGCTGGGCGTGCCTGGGCTGCTGTCGTCCTATCGTTCCGGCAATGTCGTGTTGGCGAACGCCATCGGTACCGGGGTGGCGGACGACAAGTCGGTGTATCCGTTCGTCACCGACATGATCCGTTTCTATCTGGATGAAGAACCGATACTGAAGAACGTGCCCACGTGGCAATGTCGTAATCCATCTGAACTTTCCCACGTTCTGGCCAATCTTCCAGAGCTGGTGGTCAAGGAGACCCAGGGCTCCGGCGGCTACGGAATGCTGGTGGGGCCGGCGGCGACCGCGGCGGAAATCGAAGCCTTCCGCGCGCGCATCATCGCCAAGCCCAATGCCTACATCGCGCAGCCGACGCTGTCTTTGTCGACCTGTCCGACCTTTGTCGAAAGCGGCATCGCACCACGCCACATCGACCTGCGTCCGTTTGTGTTGTCTGGCCGCGAAACCCGGGTCGTACCCGGCGGTTTGACCCGTGTCGCCCTGCGCGAAGGCTCCCTGGTGGTGAACTCCTCCCAGGGCGGCGGAACCAAGGACACCTGGGTGGTCGAGGAATGAAGGAAGCCTGACATGTTAAGTAGAACTGCCTCGGATTTGTATTGGATGTCGCGTTACCTGGAGCGGGCGGAAAACCTCGCACGGATGCTCGACATCAGTTATTCGCTGTCGCTGATGCCGCAGGATGGCCGCGGCGACGGCCTGCACGAACTGGCCATGCCGCTGCTGATCACCGGCACCCTGGATGATTACCTCGAACGCCACGGTGCGCTGCATGCCGAACGGCTGCTGCATTTCTTTGCCCTGGACGCGGAGAACCCGGCGAGCATCTACAGTTGCCTCGGCGCGGCGCGGGCCAGTGCCCATGCAGTGCGTGGGCGCATCACCGCCGACATGTGGGAAAACATCAACGCCACCTGGCTGGAGATTCGCGGCATTGCCCAACAGGGCCTGAGCCGCTACGGCATGAGCCGTTTCTGCGAGTGGATCAAGGAGCGTTCCCACCTGTTCCGTGGCGCGTCCTACGGCACCATCATGCGCAATGACGCGTTCCGCTTCATTCGCCTGGGGACGTTCATCGAAAGGGCCGACAACACCCTGCGCCTGCTCGATGCCCGCTATGAAATGGCCGGCGACCAGGCCGAAGCGGTCAGCGACGGCACGGCCCACGCCTACTACCAGTGGAGCGCCTTGTTGCGGGCCTTGTCGTCTTTCGAGGCCTACACCGAGATCTACCGTGACGCACCCGGTGCGCGGCATGTGGCCGAGTTGCTGCTGCTGCGCGCCGATGTGCCGCGCTCGTTGCGCGCCTGCACCGAAGAAATCGACCAGATCCTCGCCCAGCTTCCGGGGGCCAACGGCCGCCCGGCACAGCGCCTGGCGGCGGAGATCGATGCGCGATTGCGCTACACCGGCATCAGCGAAATTCTCGACGAAGGCCTGCATGCCTGGCTCACCGAGTTCATCCCGCTGGTGCGCCAGCTGGGCAATGCCATTCACAGTTCCTACCTGGAGGCTGCATGAGACTTTCCATAAGCCACGAGACCACCTATCACTACGAGGATCAGGTGCGGGCGAGCATCCAGTACCTGCGGCTGACCCCCCACGACAGCGAGCGCCAGCACGTGCTCAGCTGGCAGCTGGATCTGCCGCGGCCAGTGCGCGCGCAGCTTGATCCGTTCGGCAACATCCTGCATGTGCTGACCATGGACGAGCCCCACGAGGCGATCATCATCGGCGCCCGTGGCCAGGTCGACATCGACGAGCTGCGCGAGGCAGAGCACGAGAGCCAGTCGGCCTTGCCGTTCCTGCGTTTCACCCGGCTGACCGAGGCCGACCAGGCGCTGCGCGCCTTCGCCGACAAGGCGTGCAAGCAGCGCCGCGATCGCACGGCGCTGATCGACTTGATGCACGGCCTGAACCAGCACATGGCCTACACACCGGGCGCCACCGAAGTGGACACCAGCGCCGCGCAGGCTTTCGCCGGGCGTTCGGGCGTGTGCCAGGACCACACCCACGCATTCCTCGCCTGCGCGCGCAGCCTGGGCATCCCGTCGCGTTATGTGTCGGGGTACCTGTACAGCGAAAACAGCGAACACCTGGCCAGCCATGCCTGGGCCGAAGCCTGGCTGGATGACGCCTGGTACAGCTTCGATGTGACCAATGAACTGGCGCGACCGGAGCGGCACCTGAAACTGGCGGTGGGCCTGGATTACCTGGACGCCTGCCCGGTACGTGGCATGCGCCGCGGGGGTGGGTGTGAGCAAATGCATGCGAAGGTGTTTGTATCCCCGACGCCCGCACCGGTCATCTCGGTGCAACAACAGTAATCAGCTGCACACCCTGTAGGAGCCCGGCTTGCCGGCGAAGGCGTCCTTGAACATTGCGCCAGACTATCGGCCGCCTTCGCCCTGTAGGAGCCCGGCTTGCCGGCGAAGGCGTCCTTAAACATTGCGCCAGACTATCGGCCGCCTTCGCCCTGTAGGAGCCCGGCTTGCCGGCGAAGGCGTCCTTGAACATTGCACTGGTCTTCCGGGCGCCTTCGCTGGCAAGCCAGCTCCTACAGCGAAGGCGTCCTTGAACATTGCGCCACTATCGGCCGCCTTCTCCTGTAGGAGCCCGGCTTGCCGGCGAAGGCGTCATTAAACATTGCACTGGTCTTCCGGGCGCCTTCGCTGGCAAGCCAGCTCCTACAGCGAAGGCGTCCTTGAACATTGCGCCAGACTATCGGCCGCCTTCGCCCTGTAGGAGCCCGGCTTGCCGGCGAAGGCGTCCTTGAACATTGCACTGGTCTTCCGGGCGCCTTCGCTGGCAAGCCAGCTCCTACAGCGAAGGCG